>CAIYVS010000825.1 GCA_903929655.1 uncultured Bacteroidota bacterium
AATTCTGGTTATTAACATTCGATGTAGAATACTGTCCTTTAAAATTGATCTGCAAGGGCTTGACATTCTTTACAAAATTCAAATCGACTGCATACATCGAAACCGAAGGACTATTATAAATATTAGTATCCCCAACAGGCGTAGCTAAACCTCCCATTAACCCTGAAACACCAATTTCCAGACTTGAGTTTGGTATGGGTAATAATGCAAGTCTGCCACAAGCTGTTTTACCCCTGCTGATGGCATTAATTCCAACTCCTGATATTTGTCCGTCGGGGCCTAATGCAAAGCCATTGGAAAGACTTACATCATAGCTCCATTTCATTTTTCCCAATGGGAACCCACCTTCAGCTTCAAAGCCAAAGTCCGATCCTGCCATATCTACACCCATAGGATCAGATGGTAATTTATTGATCCATCCTGCTGCCAGGCGTTTAGTATATGTTCCGAAAGGCAAAACCAGGTATCCACCTCTTATAATTAATCCAGGCGCTGCGTAATAAGATACATCTGCCCAGTTGACCCCTAATTGCATACTGTTAGAGGGAGCATCATAAGCATAAGAGGGTTCAAATTCAGCAAGTAGTTTATCTCCATGTCTCCATAAAAACATAGGGCTGAACTCAAAACGGTCAGCATCTCCCATACTATTATACTTGCTTGTGGTTTTTATGCCTCCCAATGTGTTGTCTGTAGTTTGACTTACAAAGCCCATGGTTACAAGGCCAACCATCATAAAATGACTGTCTCCTTCCTTTAGATCCGATACTTGCTTGGTTAAGGCTAAAACTTCGGTTTCAGATGCTTCTTGTGCTATAGAAGCATCAACCTTTAAAAGAGCTAACAAAGCAAGCAGTAACATTCTATTTATTGTCTTCATACACTATATTTTTAGTAATAAATATTTTTATATTTACATTAGGTTATTTGTGTCACCGATAAACTGGCTAATGCAGGAAATAATATTTTGCCGAGCACATACACTCCGGGGATTAATTTTTCTTTCCAAGTGTGCGGACATAATTGATAACTTGCCAGCGTTGCTCTTTTGTCAATTCATTTTTAAAGGAAGGCATAGGCTTTTTGCCTTCCGTTATTTTCCAGAAAAGAGCTCCATCACTTTGTTTTTGAAATTCCGCTTTTGTAAAGTCCTGTGGGTTTTTATCCAATTCAGCACTTTTCGGTCCATCACCCTTTCCTTTTTTACCGTGGCAGTCGTAACAATTCTTCTTATAAATGTTTTTACCTGCTTCAATGGAACTTGCATCTGAAGTAACAGGATTGGAAACTTTCTCAGCAGAAGGCGGAGCAACCCAATCTTTGGTTTGTGGCATTGGAGCAAATGCAAACAATAAAGTAATGGTTCCGGCAATGGCTCCGGTTAAAATGAAACCGGGCAATTTAATTTGGCCTATTTTATTCATATTATTCATTTTTAGTGAACTATTAATAGTTTTAGTTATGATTTAGCTGTTTCTATCGGATCTTTTTTTATTTTCCATATTTGGAAGAAGAGGTAGAAATATACAAACCAAACACCCCCAAAAAGTATTGATATAGTCATTACAAGTGGTAATGGAGCATAAGGTTCCCAGAGTGCACGAGGGAAAGGATCTTTTTCAACTGCCAGTACGGTACCCCAAGAAGTAGGAGCCTTGGTTTCTACATTCCCGAATTGTGCATTGTCCTCCATCCTGGCTACTACAGTATAACTGCCTGCGGTATCACCCGGAATAATTTTTGGGAACGTAAATGATGCTTCCCCCTTTTCATCAGTACTAACAGCATAGTCCTCCGAAGCGGGCATGATGCCGAAGAGACGTTGCACATAAAATTTCACTTCTGCACCATTTACAGGTAATTCTTTTCCGTCTTTACCGAGTTCTGTTACTTTAGCAGTAACTAAGCGGGTGGTGTCGTGCGGGTTGAGACTGAGTATAATGTTAGCGTCGGTATAATGTATTTGTTCCTGGGCATCTTCATATAGTGGGTCAGCTTCAATTTTAGCAATTATTGTGAAATAGAGGCTATCATCTAGTGGTAAATCATTTTGAAGCAAGATGGTTGCGTGGCCTTTATTATCTGTTTTTACAAATTCCAGTAATTTTTGTGTCTTATCATTCTCCAGATAAAAATTAACTTTCACGTTTTTCACAGGAGCAAATTTTCCATTCACTTTTGCTTTAACCAGAGCAACAGCAGTTCTTCTCATGTCAGCATTTTTGAAATACGACATTGTGATGGTAGCTTCGGTCTTGCCTTGTGATTGTGATTGATCCTGAGCAGCAACAATTACTGAAAATAAACCTATGATTGTTATTAGGAGAGTCAATCTCTTCAGAAAATACCTGCAATCTAATGTGCTTTTAGGTTTCATATTAAATGGCTAATTATTAGTGTTGGTAATTGGGGTTATCAGTTTTGCTTTAGGTTCTTTCATTTGCTTTGCTTCAGCTACTTCTCTTTGTTCTCTGAGTTCAATAACTGCTTGCTTATCGTGTTCTATTTGTATCCCTTCTTCCACTTCCCATACTGCCATCATTGGAAAGAGTTTGGAAAAGAGTGTAATGACAAGAAATATTCCAGCGAGGCACGCAGCGGTAACAGAGAATTCCACATAATTTGGAAAGTAAGTTGACCAAGTTCCCGGAACTTCCTGTATAGGCATGAATGGATGCAGAAGAGTAGGTACTACAATAAGATATCTCTTAACCCAAGCACCTGCGGCTATAATAATACAAGTAATGACAAGAGGTGTTATTTTTCGTCCTTTGGGGAAAGACATAATAAGAATAGGTAGCAATACTGTACCAAACTGGCATGTCCAGAATGCTGTTGAATAACTACCACTAAATAAATCATTCAACAAATGGCCTTCAGCGGTGGCCATTTTATACGCCGGGATCCAGTATTCATTTAGATTCATATAGGCATAAATAAGCGTGAGCGCCAATACAACACGTCCTATTAAATCAAAGTGTCTTGGGGTAATGTATTTTTCCAGATGATACAGTTTCCGGAAGGCAGCCATTCCTAATATTACACAAGCAGAACCGGAGTAAAGCGCACCTACAACAAAGTAAGGACCAAATACGGTGCTGTCCCAACCCGGTCGCAAGGTCATTGCGAAAATATAGCTCACGACTGTGTGAACGGAAACTGCTACCGGAATAATAATGATAGTCATAATGGTCATGGTCTTTTCCAACCGGTGCCATTGTGATTTTGTCCCTTTCCATCCTATGGCCATGAAGGTATATAACCACTTTTTAAATTTTTTGTAACGTGTATCACATACGACTAGCTTATCTCTGCAGAGCGCCATATCCGGTATCATAGGCAAGAATAAGAATACCGTACTACCGCAAAAGTATGTGCAAATAGAGATGATGTCCCAAATCAGGGGTGATTGTAACCTGCCGAAAAGAACCAGGTTAAATATCCTGTCAGGACGCCCTAAATCAATAATAGGTTGAATGCCCCCAAAACAGAGGGATACAAAAGTAAGCAGCTCTGCGGAGCGTGTAATAGGTCTTCTCCATTCCTGTTTTGTAATTCGCAGAATGGCTGATACTAAGGTACCTGAGTGGCTAATGCCAATAAAGAATACAAAAGTGGAAATGTATAATCCCCAGGAAACATAGTTTCGCATGGCGGTAACTCCCAATCCTTGCCTTAGTTGATGGATATAACAATAAAGCCCCCAACCAATAATTACTAATAAAGATCCTATCCAGATTTGAGTATTTCTGCTAAATGTCCTGGTAGGGCGAAGGCAATCTTCACGAAGAATTTCAATTTCGTTTTTGATATCTATTTTTTCGTTTTCCAAATTCATTATCTAATATTTTAAGGGCGTAGATTACATTTGCATACTACTCATATCCATATCTATATGTTTTTTTTCTTTCTTTTCTTTTTCTATATTCTTCAAGTCGGGAGCCGGATATTTTCTATTTTTTGGAGGTAGGTAGTATACACGAGGTTCAGTTCCCAGTTCTTCAAGTTGACGGTAAGCAGCATTCTGTTCAAGAAACTGACTTAATTTTACGGTTACTCCTGATGCGTTTGTAACTGCATCTTCATTCTGGTCGCCAAAATAAATAACATCCATCGGACATCCGGTAACGCAGGCGGGCATCTTACCCTGCCTTAACATATCTGGGCAGAAATCACATTTTTCAACAGTCCCCATCCTGCGAGGCACACTTTGTTCAGGCGAATAAGGTAAATTGCCTATTGCTGCTGTCTGGTCTGAATTGGGATGACTCCAGTTAAAGAAGCGTGTGGAATAAGGACAGGCGGCCATACACATGCGACAACCAATGCAGCGTTCATTATCTACAAGGACAATGCCATCTTCCCTCTTGAAAGTAGCATTCACAGGGCAAACCTTAGTACATGTAGGATTGTCGCAATGAAAACAGGGCTTTGGTAAATAATAAGGAGCTTCCGCTTTTGCATCGTGCATTGTGAATACTTTGATCCACTCTCGATCTGATTCAGTATAGTGCATTTTCTGGCATGCTTCGGTACATTTCTTGCATCCATCGCATTTAGAAAGGTCAAAGACCATCACGAACTTTTTGTTCGGTATTCCTTTCCTCGCTTCTGCATTAGATACCGGTGCAGGACGAAATTCCTGAAGCTGGTTACAAGTTGCTTCATATACCTTTCCATCAGAACTAAGGACTTTCATTTTTTCTCCCTGCTCTTTGTTATCTGCAAAAACTTTTAGCAGGCTCCCTCCAACTAAAGTAAGCCCAGCTGTTAAGGCTCCATATTTCAGAAAGTTTCGCCTGCCGGCATTCTCGGATGGAGTGCCAGCATTGTTTTCGTTTTTATTATTTTCTTCTGCCATAGGAATGGAACATTATTTTTTAAAACAACCTGAGAAACATGATGACCTATATCATCCCGTAAATTGATTCAAATCACACTTTTACAGCTGACATACCCGTACCTTTGTATATAAAGTGTGGAACAATTGATGTTATAACAATCAATTTTTCAAAGGTGCTTATGCTTGCCATATAAACCTATGACCATCGTCATAAAAAAACATGATTTCAATCAGAAAATTTTTTTGACTTTTAACAATGATGGGAGAAAAATAGAGAGGATTAAAAAGGATAAAAATGTCTCAATTAAACATTCCTCAATTTATCAAGAATTATATTTAATTGAATGATCTCTTGTTCATCTAATGCAGAAAGCCGTTTATCCATATGCTCATCTTCTGCTTTAATTTCATCAAGCAAATACAAGCCCTTCTGTGTTATTAAAACATCCATCCTGCGCCTATTGTCTTCACAAATATTTCTTTCAACCAGACCTTTTTTTCTTAGAAGCTCAACAATCCTTGATGCATCACTCATACGGTCCAACATCCTTTCCCTAATATATTTTACAGTAATTGCTTTTGGATATTTTCCACGTAGAATTCTAAGAATATTATATTGCTGGGGAGTTAATTTATATGGTTTCAGGAGATCAGTGACAAATTGCAGCATCCATTTGCCGGAGTAAATAATATTTACAGTTGCCTTATGATATTCGTTCCTGAAGGGTTTAACCTGGTGTATTTCTTCTTCAAGTATCATAGTAAAAAAGCTAAGTCATTGATGTATTGTAAGCCGACGTACTAGCAAGCTAAATATTGATGCATCATTTACAGGACAAATGTGATCTTGCTTTTCGAAACTGACTATGATATAAATCATCTATAAGTTTGACTAAAATCATTTGAATGAATCCAGTTCAAATAAAAAGTAGAATTTAACAAATAATCTGCTGACGACAGATAGAAGACTTTGTATTACATGCGTAAGATTACACAATCCTGGCATCTTTCCAATGCAGTTTCCATTGTTCAGGCGTAAGGTGATCTTTGTCATCAAAATGCCTATTGGGTACAACAGAGTTCTGGCAAGTATGACAAACCCGGTTTATAAAAACAGGAAAGCAAAAAAAATGCACTGTTGTATAAACAGTGCATTTTTTGATCAACTATTTTAGTCAGCAGCTTATGGTTTTTCTATAATCAGTTTTTGAATGGTCTCATCTCCATTGCTTAATTGTACAATGATCATATAAACTCCAGACAACCATGTTGTAGTATTAATATCTGCTATGTTACTATTGGCATCAGGTACCATTTTGGCCATTTGCTTGCTATTCATATCATAGCAATTAATTACAGCTGCATTACCCCATGTTCCTTTTCTCAGTTCTACCCTCACTATGTTTTGAGCAGGGTTAGGGAAAACTTTTACCAGGGCATTGGAATTATCCAGTTGGGTGAGTTGCTTATTATTGTTTTCTGCATTTGCATCAGCACCCTGAATTCCATCGCCTACCGGCATCAATTCAAGGATGTTGTGACCTTTCGATTTATCCAGCCACACTCTTGCCAATTCCCCGGCATGAGTATAAGGATTGGAAGCCAGTTCTTTTAATGACTGTTGTTCCTGTATGGATAAGGAATCTATTGTATTTTTATCTGGCATTGCCCCGGTGTACCTGTGTGCAATATGATTAATATACAAAGTGAGCAATTTGTTCTCAGAAGGGTCCTGGATATTCTGCACTAAGGCTGTGGCACTGTTCACATCTCCTGCCTTAAGATAAAAGCCTATAGCTATCTCCCATGCTTGTTTAGATGCATACAGTTGTGCTGCGTCTGCCCAGTCTTCGTTAAACACATATGCATTTGTAATGGTCTTCAGTGCATCATTCCTTGTCTGCAATGCATCCCCCATGGCTGCTTCCAGATCAATACGGCCTGACAATGTACTTTGGGCATTTAAAACATCAGGATCAGATGCCAGGTCTGTATGTTTCCTGTTTAATGCATTCCATACATTTTTGTTCAAACCTGAATTTTTAAGTATCAGTTGCTTGAGGTCGTTATCCTCCATTGCCGGGACACGATTAATAGCAGCTATCAAAACCTTATCGCTCAAATATTGACTCGTCATTAAAATGTTCTTCAACTGGCTGCTGTTCAGCGAGCTGTTATTAACTGAGCTCAATAGCGATGGGGAATTTCCTCCGTCAAGATTGCTTTGCATTGAATCAATGGCATGCTCACTTTGGCTTATTGTCTGCAAATTATCCTGATGCGCCATTTTGGGTAAAGGACAATAATAAGTTGGGAGTGTTGTAAGATCAGCACAACAACTTGTACCATAAGTAGGACATTTAATTGAAGTAAACGTAGGTGTAGTAATGCTGGTAAACCCGGAAACAGATGTGGAAGAAAGACATGATGCAACGAACTGCGTGGTATTGAATTCAAAATAATTGAACGCAAAGGCGGGATCCATAGAACCAGATGCAAGATCAAAATAAGTTGTGCCGCAACCTGTGGGAGAAGGCTTTGTAAATTCATTGCCGATAGGTGCAGACAATGTTCCCTGATCGTCTATTAATCCGGGACTTGTTGTGTTTGGCCCCCAAACTGATAGTGCTGTATGAGCATTCCCCTGCAAGTTGTTGCATTTGAACTGTGTGCCGGTATTGTCCTGGTATGCACAGATTCCTATATCTGTTGCCAGCGTATTTTTATAAAAAGTATTACTGAGCACACCAGCCAAATATGGATTGCTGGTTTCTGCATAGGTATTATTATTTGTATTGTTCATAATGATACCATATGTTTTATGACCTGATGACCATGTACTGGCCCCTGCCATACTGATATTGTTCTTATATATCCACAAACCCTGGGCCTGGCTGAAATACGCGCCAACCGGATCGAGGTTAAAGGGCGTACTGGTAGTTGGGTATGTACATGGCCCGCCTATAGTTATTGTATTATTCTGGAAGACAACATTATTTACATCTAAAAAGCTGGCGGCTCTCCAAATGTTGGTAAATGTATTATTATCGACATACGGAGCGCACCACCATACGCTGCTGGCGTCGTTGGTTGCTTGTATTCCCCTGGTAAGATTACTAAATGTGCTATTTGTAAGCTGGTAGCTTGCATTGGATGAAATTATACCTGTTCCCCTGAGATCTGCATCAGGATTGAATGCTCCACCGGTAATTACGCTGGTACCGTTGACTGTCTGGAATGTACAATTGTCTATTGTAACACCACCAATAGTAGCGGTGGGTGTCCAGTAGCCAAACCATATGCCTCTTACCGAACCAAAGCGCCTTGGGTTTGTTGCACCTGCACTGTAATCTGTATAGTGATGACTGTTTAAAAAGTCTGTTGCCTCGAATGTGCAATAAGTGAATTTAGAATTTTGCTTATACTGGAAAGGAAGTATCCATGCGCCTGTTACGCAATTATGAAAAGTTGTATGGTCTGCAGAAACATATCCCCCATCGTGACTTGGGTCAAAATCATAGTCAGGAGAATCGGAGCCATCATAGTATTGGCCACCGATGAAGACACCTGCATAAGCATTTGATAATGTTGCATAACTTAAAAACGCTGCACCTTGTGTAAGTCCGTGCAGGTTTTGTGCTGTACCATCCCCTTCTACGCTGATACATCCCCACAATGTACCGCAACTATTGGTAATAGTAGCATGGTCAACTACAAGAACCCCACCGGCTTTTACGGTAATGTTTTTATCTCGCCCCATACTTAAAGTACAATTCTGTATTGTAAGTACCGCATTCGGCATTACAACAATTGATTTGGTTTCATCCCTGTCTGAGGTCCATGTAGTGTTGGTGCTGATAACATCTGTTGACACTGCATCTGTCGGGTCATCCCAATTTGTCCCTGGAGGCAATTCAGCATCATAGCCACCTCTGCCATAACTGGACACATATAATTTGCCTGTGCAACGGTTAATATCTAAACCTGTAATAAATGCATTTGGCAAATTCATAGAATAACATACCCATGGGCTGGGTTGTCCCGGAGGTCCGTCCACATATCTTGCATATACCCCTACATCTGTTCCTGCAAATAAATAATGAGATTGTTCATCGTATACTAATGCATTGATAGGACCGTCTGGCAAACCACTGGAATAATCAGTTGGGTTAGGAACGACTGTAGGTGTCCAGTGTCCTGAGGTTATATCATATACGAACTGGAAAACCCGATTGCTACCGGCAATAGGAGATCCGCTACCTGAATACCAATTTGCTCCTGCCCAAAATCTTTTCAAGTTAGGGTTGCCATTATAAGGTCTGGGGTCTACTGCCATGTCCAGGTAATTATAACCGAATGGGTTAGGTAACACATTCCATGTTGCACCACCGTTTGACGTTACAGCAAAGTCTCCCGTATTAGTCCAGAAACTACCGTCCCTGTTTAAATAAGCAACTATAAAATTTGGATCAACAGGATCGGGCGCGAACCCCCAAACATCCTGGTCTATCACATTACCCGGCCATGAAGGAACACCATTTGTCAAATTATTCCATGTACTGCCGCTAACATCAACCTTAAAAATGTCTGCATTTGTAACAGGACCAGGATATAATTCAGGCCCGGCAAAATATTCACCATTGATTGTAGTTTTTATTTTACGGTAAGGTTGAACATTGGTCTCTAAATATGCACCACAGGCACTGCATTCCAGGTCTGATGGATTTCCTCCTCCATTTAAAAGAAAGAAATAAGATGAATTGGTTGTTGGCCTTTTACCATATTGTGCAGCATACACATCACAGCATTGTTCGGGCCACCAATTAGTAATATTCAATTGGTTAGAATGTAAAACTGTATTGTCCTGGGTTGATAACAGAATATCTCCGCCATGTATTGAGGAACCGACATTATAGGCAAGACTACTGGTATATATTTCTGTTTTTCCACTAACATCTTTAGGAGTTGTGCCATCTGTTGTGGCAGGATAAGTACCACTGGTAAGATTTTTCCATGTACCTCCTACTTGCCCCGAAAGGCCACCATCTTCCCCAACATAAATATCTTCCTGTGCAGGATTGGTATTGGCAAGAGCTATGGAACGTATATCAACATGCCCCAGGGAGCCTCCAAGCCCTGTAGTGGTGCTTGTAGATGCATTGTAACTGTAAAAATTAGCTCCACCACTATAACCATAATAAAATAAATTAGGGTTAACGGTTGAAGCCTTAATAATACCTTTTGTTGTTGTTGTTATGGTGCCCCAGCTCGCACCGTTAGTTGTACTGCTTTGCAGATATGTGCTACTATTTAACCTACCTGCCTGCGCAAATATGGTGGTAGGAGCAGCAGCAGAGGTTGTGATGTCCATAAAATCAAAATAATTCTGGTCCACTTCTACATTATCAATTTTGATAGGGCCATTAGTACCCGGCACATAACTTGCCCCGGAAGTGGCCCTGAACATAAGTCTCGTATAATAATTGTCAATTATTGAAGAGCTGGAACTTGTCGAGACCACAGAACTAAAGGGAACTACAACCGCAGTTGAACATGCAGGACAAGTATTATCCAAATGGTATACTACAATATCGTTTGTAGGCGAAAGTGTGCAACATGTACTATACAGGCAAGAAGTATTAGGGTCCCGCAGAACAACATCCAATATTGTATTCGGCGCCACTGTAGCATCGAATTTAATAGTATAGTTGTATGCAGGGGATATGTAATTTCCTTCAACGCTGGTTTCGAGGCAGGCCTGACCAGATCCGGATGCACCACCATTTGTAAATTCCATATCCTGGTTCGCGGAACTCCAAACCCAATTTGTACCGACATTCCACCCGCTTGGAGATGAACTAAAGTTGCCATCAGTGATATTATTTGCAGAAGAAAAATTCAGATTATTGGTAACATCGATATAAGGGCCAGGGGTAGGGGCTGTGCAATTAGGGATATAAAAAAGTTGCGCAGAGGTAAGGTAGGTATTTCCATATATAGCATTAAATACAGCAAACATGTCATTTGCAGGAGTGCCGGGTAAAAATTCTATGTGCCCAAACCCGTTAGACCGTGCAGAGGTATTTGGAGATGGAAGAAATAAGGAATAATCAATCACGGCAGCCATATTAGCCGATGATAAAGTAGGTAGATTACTACCGCCAGAACCAACATCCAATCTTGCCAATTTATATTTGCTGCTAAAGAAAACAAAATTCGGAAAGGCAGGATTTATTTTGATATCATTTACCTGGTCATCTCCCCAATTAATATTTAATGGACTACCTGTAAGCCCGCGAATATAATCGAAAGTATTACCGTCATCAAGTGAATAAAAGATGCCGTAAGCTCTGCCTCCGGTAAACAAATAAGCAATCCATGGGAAAAGTGAGTTATTAGGATAGCCAAGTGAAAGGTAGATGGCATGAGGTGTAGCACTATAATCTACAGCAAATGCGCTCACCCCAATTCCACTAATGGTCTGATTGTTGTCTGTAAGGCAGGTCCAGGTGCTTCCACCGTTTGATGTTTTCCACAATCCGCCCCATTCGCTTGCCGCATATATTTCATTATGATTGGACGGATTCACGCTTATTCCGGTTACCCTGCCAAGCATCTGGTAAGTGGAGTTGCCTGAATGGACATTTTGTGGACCCATAAAGTTCCAGCCATAACCATCCGGACCTCCGGCTGAGTTAGACTGTATCCCTGCTTGTAAAGTGGAAACGCCGCCACAATCTGTTTCCTGTGTGCTACCGATCAGGCCAGCAAGATTTTGGGGTTGATATAGCCTTTGCGAAATCGTTTTATTAAAATTGTGTAGTTTCCCGGTCGAGGCATCCAATCTTACACCCCAAAACATTTTCCATTTACTATATTTTTTATATACTCCATCTTCACCTGTATCAATATTACCAGGTACTGCAAACAGGCTATCACAGTAATTAACAATTTCTTTAAAGGTCAAATCCGGATCGCTGGCTTTTCGATACCAGGCAAATGCAATAGCATTTTGTTTTGCTTCGTTTGCATCCTCGTCCTCGTCTTTGAGCACCTTATTTGCTGGCCTCGGATTTGCTTCTTCTTTGGCTTGCCGCGTCTGTGCAAAACCGGGTATCCAGACGCTCATTAGTAGCAGCGTCAGTACCGTTGTGGCCGTAATGGCGTTTGTGTAAATCTTTTTCATGTGTATTAACTATTTAGATTTAAAAAAACAACTTGTTACCAGTACATAATTAATTAGTATTTATAGCCTGATTCTTTTAAAATCATTATACAAATGTTACAAGCTTATAAAAAGACTGAAGAGCCCCACTTTACGAACGGTCGTTTTGACTTTACGAATGGTTGTTTTGACTCTACGAATGGAAATAGCGATCCCTGGAAAATGTAGATATCTATTTTAAGAAATGCGGGAGACTGATACTGAAGGATATTTAGAGAGGACGATAACAGTTTGGTTACTGAACTAATTGAAAAGTATACATTTAATTTCTTGTGCAGTCTACAATGTGGGTCGAATCTGCTCCCTGGATGAAATCAAAAGTTGTACTGTTTAATGTTATGATATGCCAAAACTCTGAACCTGCACCTAAATAAGAAATGAGTAAATCGGTATTGTTTGTTTCGACATTCCAATTGATTATTTCATCCGGGTAACCAAGTACTCTTATTTTACCGGAACCATCACTGTTAAAAATAATATAGTCCAGTTTACTATCATACCAGGTACCTACCAATTGGTCGCGGAAAGAACGTTCTTTTTTGCAGGAATAAAGACAAATAGCAAAAAGAAAAAAAACAAGAGCTTATGAGATAACCGATTAGATATAGGATTTAACATAAGTGCGATTTATAGTAAAAAATTAAACGCAACTAAATTACACAATCCGGCTATCTTTCCAATGTGCCTTCCACTGTTCTGGAGTAAGGGCATCCTTTGCATCGAAATTACCGATTTTAGTACGGCGAAGCTCCTGCAGGTAGGCGCCGCAGCCCAGGGCATGGCCAAAATCGTAGGCAAGTGAGCGAATATAAGTGCCGGTGCTGCATAACACACGAAAATGCACTTCGGGAAGTTTTATTTGTGTGATCTCAAATTCGGCAATAGTAACAGGGCGTGCATCCAGCACCACTTTTACGCCCGCACGAGCCAGGTCGTAAGAGCGTTCACCGTCTTTTTTTATGGCAGAATGTATGGGTGGCACCTGCATAATATCGCCGGTAAACTGTTTGGTGGCATCCAGTATTTGTTGCTCTGTAATATGTTCGTATGGCTTAAAATCCCGGGGCTCACTTTCCAGGTCGCAGGTAGCCGTAATAGCACCCAGGTGAAAAATGCCTGTATATTCTTTGGGCAATTGCTGGTAGCCGGATATTTGCTTGGTAAATTCGCCGGTGCAGCAAATAAGCAAACCCGTGGCGAGGGGGTCTAAAGTGCCTGCATGCCCGATTTTGGCACGTAATAGAATTTTTATTTTGTTCACCGCATCAAAGGAGGTCCATTTATACGGCTTATCAACCAGTAATACCCCACCCTTTTTCAGTTCAGCAGCTAAAGGCAATTTATTCATTGGCACAAAGGTAGGACTTTGGGTAATTGGTTAAAGCCTTAATTGGTTAAAAAGTCAAATGATTAAAAGGTTTACAATATATAAAACAATAATTGCCATATTAACCTTTTGACAAGTTAACTTATCAACTTAGAAGCTACCTTTGCATCTTATGTCATTTTTCAGAAGGGAACAGCGGCCATTTGTAATAGCGGGGCCCTGCAGTGCAGAAACGAGGGAACAGGTATTGCAAACTGCGGTGGCTTTGAAGAAAATAGGCCAGGACAATACCTGCGTGCCTGTGCAATTGTTCAGGGCCGGGGTATGGAAACCCCGCACCCGGCCGGGATCATTTGAAGGCGTGGGTGAAGAAGCTTTGGGATGGCTAAAAGAAGTAAAAGATACACTAGGACTGCTGGTAACTGTAGAAGTAGCAGAAACTGCGCATATAGAGCTGGCCCTGAAGTATAATATTGATGTGCTTTGGGTAGGCGCTAGGACAACAGTAAACCCTTTCCAGGTGCAGCACCTGGCCGATGCCCTGAAGGGCGTGAAGATACCGGTGATGGTAAAAAACCCAGTAAACCCTGATGTGGCGCTGTGGCAGGGAGCTATAGAACGATTTGAAAGAGCGGGAATAGAGGATATTGCAGCTATACACAGGGGCTTTTCGGGATATGGCAATGGTGGCAGCTACCGCAACGAACCCAACTGGCCCATACCCATAGAGCTAAAAAGACGCAAACCGGGACTACCCATGATATGCGACCCCAGCCATATAAGCGGCAAAAGGGACCGTATAGCCGAGGTGGCACAGAAGGCTATGGACATGGATTTTGACGGCCTGATGGTAGAAACGCATCCCCGCCCGGATGAGGCATGGAGCGACGCAGACCAGCAGGTGACGCCCGAGACCTTGCAGTTCATATTGCTGCACCTGGTGGTAAGACGGGAATATACCGAGGAGATGGGCATGGGTATAGAACTGGAATACCTGAGACAACTGATGGATAGCCTGGATGCTGAAATAATAGACCTGGTGGCAAGAAGAATGGAACTGAGCGAAAGAATGGGCGCCATAAAAAGAGCCTTTAACATTACTGCCTACCAACCGGACAGGTGGAGGGAAATAGTGGAAACCCGCAGCGCCCGTGCACTAGGCCACAATCTGGATAAAGATTTTATACTGAAGCTATACGAACTGATACATCATGAGAGTATAAAAAAACAACTTGCTATATTGCAGGATCCGTCAAAAGAAATAAAAAGCAATTCATAAACATTGGCACTGAAACAACACAAGGATGCGCGCGTGCGCTATGAACAGCAGGTTGAAAATACAAGATTATATGTGCTGCCTTTTATTGAAAAAACAAAAACTATCGGCCCCGGCATCAAAGTGCTGGAAATAGGTTGCGGAGAAGGTGGTGTGCTCACTCCATTTATTGAACGTGGCTGCATTTGCACAGGTGTAGACCTGGATGCACCCAGGATAGAACTGGCCAATGAGTTTTTAAAAGATGCCATTGCCAAAGGCCACGCAGAGTTTATGCTGAAGAATGTTTATGACGACGATTTCTTAAAGCGTTTCAAAAATAATTTTGACCTTATTATTTTAAAAGATACCATAGAGCATATTCCGGGACAGGAAAAATTTATTCCCTACCTGAAGAATTTTATAAAAGAAGGCGGGCAGATATTCTTTGGTTTTCCACCCTGGTATATGCCCTTTGGCGGGCACCAACAAACCTGCGAGCATAAGCTGACCAGCAAAATGCCTTATTATCATGTATTGCCCAGGCCCATTTATAAAATGATCTTAAAGATGGGCGGGGAAAATGAATATATGATAAGAGACCTGATGGAGATAAGAGATACACGTATCACTATAGAACGTTTTGAGCGCATCATAAAGAAAAACCAGTTTAAGGTTTTGAATAAACGACATTATCTCATCAATCCCATATACCGCTATAAATTTGGCCTGCAACCCAGGAAACAATTGGCAATGATAACATGGCTGCCTTACCTGCGTGATTTCCTCACCACTTGTGTTTATTATACTATAGGCTAGCAATTACTCATTCCATATTTTCCATGATGCCTCTGCTTGCAACTCCAGCATTTCGAGGCCATTCTTTATTGTGGCCCCATACTGTTTGCCTGATAAAAGGAATTTTGTTTCTGCCGGATTATATATAAGGTCGTAAAGCAGATGCTGAGGGCCAAGCGATGGATAGGGCAATTGCGGACAAGCGTCCACTACCGGATACATACCCAGGGGGCTGGTATTGATAATAAGTGTATGGCTTTGAATTAATGCCGGGTTAAGCTCATCATAAGTAATCGTATCGTCCCTTTTTGAACGCGACACTTTTAAATAGCTTATCCCTAATTTTTTCAAAACATAGCATACCGCTTTCGATGCACCTCCTGTTCCCAATACCAGGGCATGTGTGTGATGTGACCTGAGCAAGGGACGAAGGCTTTGTTCAAAACCTATAATATCTGTGTTGTACCCCTTTGTAAAACCATTTTTTATGCAGATGGAATTTACCGCGCCAATTTCTTTCGCGGTACTATCCACGGCATCCAGAAAAGGGATGACCGATGTTTTATGAGGTATGGTGACACTGAGGCCTCTTAATGATGGAAGTTCGCGAAGCAATGCAGGAAATTCCTTAATATCCGCTAAAGGAAATGCTTCAAAAGAAGCATCAATATGCTCAGCGGCAAATTTTTTACTAAAATATGCCGCTGAGAATGATTGAGCAAGCGGATAACCTATAAGTCCGTAAGATGCTGGCAAGTGAGTTTTTATTTACAAGGCTAAATGTGGTTAGTCTTCACAAACTCATTCTTATTTAAGAAGAGATGAAAAGTATCACCACGAAGGCCTACACGAGTTGACTCCAGCGGAATTACTTCGGCAGGAGCAATATTACCCAGGTTCACATTTGCGCCCAGCAGCTCCAGGAAATAAACCTGTTGTGCTTTTTGAGGAGCTTCCCAAATGATCTGCTCATAAGGTATCTGTGTCAATATCTCCTGCACCAATCCTTCGCGCACTTCGCCTGTGCCGCGATAGATACCTACATTACCTGCTTCACGCGCTTCGGCAATAACATAGGAGGCGCCGGCTTCCAGTTCAGCCTTCATCAACTCAATCCACCTATAAGGAGGTATGATGTGCGCTGCATCCTTTGAGCCAACTTCTGAGTATACGGTAACATGCTTTGCAAGCTTCTCAATATAACCACACTTTTCGATATGGGGTATTGTGATGGAGCCATCAGAAACTTCAGCAAATTCAAGTGCGTAATCTTTTATTACACTTAAGTAATCATCAAACTGGTTGCGGATAAGAAAAGCCTCGAATAAAGTGCCACCGAAATAAACAGGGATACCATACTCACGGTAGATCTCTATTTTTTCTCTTAAATGGCTGGTAACAAAACTGGTACCGAAACCTAGTTTCACTACATCAACATACGGCGCTGCAACAGATAAAAAATCGCGGGTTCCTTCCAGCCCCATACCCTTGTCCATGACCATAGTAAGACCATATTGACGGGGTTTCTGAGTGCGAAAAGGAATGTTATTTAGTGGAAAATTCATAGAATGAATATCTTTTTACAGAAACAAAGGTAATTCTTTCAGGATTTTATACACAAAATGGCTTTTAGACTCTATATTTGCGTTTTATTTATAACATATGAATATTAACAAGCCTGTCTGGGGTTTTTTTGTGGGATTATTATTACCCTTCCTTGGTGATGTAATAGTGTATTTTATTTTATTTCATAACCAGATGGGTCTTAATGAATATTTGATGACGTTTAAACATCCGCTAGGTAATGATATGGTACCTAAAGCAATGAGCCTTGGCCTGCTTATTAACCTGGCACCTTTCATGTATTATACAAATAAGCGTTTAGACGGCACCTCGCGTGGCATTCTTTCTGCTACAGTACTGTATTTTGTGATCATCGTATTATTAAAATACGTGTGGTAAATGCGCTATTATATCATAGCGGGAGAAGCAAGTGGTGACTTGCACGGGAGTAATCTTATAAAAGCACTGCACCAACAGGATACTAATGCTGATGTGCGCTGCTGGGGTGGCGACCGCATGGAAGCTGCAGGTGCCACACTAGTAAAACATTACCGCGACCTTGCCTTTATGGGCTTTGTAGAAGTATTGCTGCATTTAAAAACCATTTTCAAAAACATAGCTTATTGCAAAAAAGACATTTTGGCTTATAAACCAGATGTTTTGATACTCATCGATTATCCCGGCTTTAATATGCGCATTGCAGAATGGGCAAAAAAAGAAGGGATCAGGGTAGTTTATTATATCTCTCCCCAAATCTGGGCATGGAAAGAGAACAGGGTGCACAAAATAAAACGTGATGTAGACAAGATGCTGGTGATCCTGCCATTCGAGGTGGAATTTTATAAAAAATGGAATTTTAAAGTCACTTATGTAGGTCACCCTCTGATAGAGGTAGTCAATCACGAAAAAAAGGATGTACCTGCAGAACGCATATCCGATAAGCCAATCATTGCCTTGTTGCCGGGCAGCCGCAGCCAGGAGATAAAAGCCAAACTGCCCGTTATGCTGCAAATGGTAAAATATTTTCCACAGTATAGTTTTATTATTGCACAGGCCCAGTCGCAGCCGGATAGTTTGTATACCGAAATGATTGGCGATGAAAAAGTATTGCTGGTAAAAAACAAAACCTATAACCTTTTAAAGCAGGCCACAGCTGCACTGGTAACCAGCGGCACTGCCACTTTAGAGACTGCCCTGTTTGGTGTGCCGCAGGTGGTATGCTATAAAGGCAACCTGGTTTCTTACTGGCTGGCCACCAAACTCGTGAAGGTAAAATACATATCGCTGGTGAACCTCATTATGGACAAGCCCGTAGTTACAGAACTGATACAGGACGATCTGAATGAAAAGCAATTAAAAGAATCACTCGACAGATTACTGAATGATAATGCTTACAAACAAGAACTGAAACAGGATTACGAAACGCTCTCGCATAAACTGGGAGACAGCCATGCATCTATACTGGCAGCAAAAGAGATCATAGCCCTAGTGGCGGAAAATACGAAATAGCATTACGATCAGCCCGACAAGAAACATGATCAATGATATGCGGTTCATGCCATGCATCATTCTTATGCTCACATCCTTCGGATCATTGGGATCACGCTTACGGATATATAAATAAGTAAGTATTTGCTTCCACATAAACACCTGTTTGTATATTAAAGTTAGGAGTTTTACGTGATATAAGATACTTATGTCCTAAATACAAAATGCTTAAAACAATTTATAGCTTCTTGTCTTATGCCTCAACAGCTACTTCTGCAGGCTTAGTAATATTCCTGTAAACAAATGAATTGTAAATATGCCTGCGGGCAAAACGGGCGGGAGCCGGGGCATTTACCAGTTTCACATAAATAGCTTTGGGCACACCCAGGTATTCATAACTGCTTCCGTCCGAAAATTTTATGAGCAGGGTCTGGCCTTTGTATTCGTAATCGCTGATACCGGAAAGCGTAATGGTTTGGTTATATTCAGGAAGGGATGCTTCACGGGTTTCTTTAGCCACACTTACCAGGAAGTGATAGCCTTCTATAATTTTTTTGCTTTTTTCTTCAGAGGCCTGTTTCAATTCGTCATTATCCTGGAAAGTATCAGGGTGGTGGTCCTTCATTAAATTCCTGTAAACGGTCTTTAATTCCTTTAATTCTGTTGTTTCATTTACACCTAAAAGCCTTCTGTAATCCGTAATTCTTTTCATATACTATTGCCCGCAAGAGGCCTCCGATGTTTTTTTTTGAATTTGCAAAGATACTACACTATTGAAACTAATATGTTATTATAATGCAAAGATTTTGTAGGTATATAAAAACAAAAAATCGGCCAAGGGCGATTTAAAGCTGCTTCAACAAACTGGATTTATTTGAAACATTTCTCTTTTAATTCCTGAACCTCTTTGTATGAAGAACAAATTATTGATGTCAGTGCAAGAAAGCTGATTAAGCCTTTCTTACAATATTCAATGAGTAATAGCCTAAGCGATTCATAGTCATCAGTCTTTTTTTGTTGAAGAAATATTTTACGCTCTTTATTATCTTTAAAATAAATGGTAAGACTATTATTAACCCCTCTTACTAATACTCCATTAAGACTACCATATAAAACATTACTATTATTACTTCCTTCCTGATCATAGAAATTAAAATCGAGTTTCTTTATACTTTCAATTGAAATTATTTTTCCTTCAAATCGGATTTCTTTTACATTCAATATTATTTCTCCATATATATATCCTTTAAGTATTTCATAATCTGAATATCTTGCCCACATTCGGTAAAAAAATAGATTGAGAATAAAGATGCCAATACAATCTGAATTGGCACACAGAATTGTTCATCTATGTGTAAAAACGTAATCAACCACTCTATTCCTAATGCTGCTGCCATAATTGTTACAAAAATTCTATCAGGGCTCCAATAAAATTTTCGCACTGGATAGAAAACAGGGTATGATATTTCTATGTCTTTATTGCTCATTTTTCTACTTCATAACTCTCCACGTAATAGCTACCTTTTGGTAGGCTATATAATAATAGTAAACATAAAATTCCATAAACAAAAATGCCACCTTTCGGCGGCATTTAAAGCTTGTGGAGAATACCGGAGTCGAACCGGTTACCTCTTGCATGCCATGCAAGCGCTCTAGCCAAATGAGCTAATTCCCCTCATTGAGCCTGCAAATATAGTAGCTAATACCGTATTTCTCCAAATTTCCTCTATAATAGTTTGAGTGACATTTATATCCGGCGCATGGCTATTTTTGCAGAGTAAATTATAATACTTAATTTTAAAAAGATATCCTTCCTATTTGCAGTTTTGGGCCGCAGTTTTTTTGTCAATAATTTTTTTTAAACATCAAAATATGAAATACTTTCTTTCATTACTGGCTTGCCTGTTCATCACCACCTACAGCTATTCGGCCTTTCCCATACATCTTAAGGACAAAGCGGTAGAAAAACACCAGACTGTGGTCGGCAAGAGTATTCATAATGATATTGTGAAATTACAAAAACTGGTGCCTCATCCCGGAGTGAGCGGGCATGGAATGGCTGTTCTTTCTATCGTCCTGGGCATCATTGGTATATTTACTTTACACCTTCTGCTCGGCATCCTTGCTTTGCTTATCGGGCTCGCCAGTATGAGGCGTCACCTGTTCAGAAGACCACTTGCTATTGCCGGCGTAGTTCTGGGGATCGTAGATATCATCCTCGCTCTATAAACAGTACTTATCTTTATAGTTTTTCTATCGGCATTTTTTCCTGGTCAATACGGGACTAAGGCTCTTGCCGTACTCATTGATAGCCTCCACCTGGAAATCGTAATCTATATATTCTTTCAGGCCTGAAAAATCTCCGTCTTTTGCGCGGGGATTGGATGTATTGGTGTACCACTTTCCGGGATTGCCCGCACTGTTTTCGCGAATGGAAATTTTAACGGTGTCTGCACCGGGTGCTTTGAACAGAATTTTAATTTTATTGCAATGCCCGCTTTCGCTGGTATTTTTATATTCTATAATAGGCACTGGCGGCTTTCTGCCCCCGGCAAGCGACTGGGAAAAGCCATCATTTACAGCAAATGAAAAAAATATAAAAAGCAGTGCAAAGCGCATTGTCTATTTTTTAAACAACCTCAAAACGTCCAGGCCATTGGCATATAGCATAAGGCCAAGTAATAATACCAGCCCCACAGTTGTCGCCCTCTCCATTACCTTCTCGCTTACTTTTTTACGGGTTATCAATTCGAAAATGAGGAATATTACATAGCCTCCGTCCAGCCCCGGTATAGGGAGCAGATTCATGAATGCCAGGATAACCGAGATAAACGCTGTAAGGGTAAGGAAATCGTACCATGAAAACACAGGGTTAAATAATTTGCCGAAGCTTACAATGCCACCAAGGCTCTCAGAAGCTTTGATCTCTTTGGATGTAAAGATCATTTTAAACTGGCGCCAGTAATTACCAAACTGGTCAAAAGTGTAGGTAAATCCTTTTGCTACAGCCTCTAACGGATAATATTTGATCCTGTCGAATTTAAAGTATTCATCCGGCCCCTTAGGCTCTATGCCAAGGAGCCTGGTTTGTGGCACCGTGCCATGCAACTGAACGATCTGGCTGTTACGGATCACAGTTACCGCAACAGATTGCCCGATGCTGGCATTTTTGATCTTCTGAAACTCATCGAAGAACTTTACAGGTTGGTTATTGATAGCTATTACACTATCATTAGCCTTCAGTCCCATTGCTTCGGCTTCACTCTTCTTGGATATGGCTGCAACTACAAAGGGCATGCGTGGTGCAATAAACGAACCTTTCTGGCTCTTGATTATTTTATTGATAGTGCCTGCAGGAATATCGATATTTTTAGTTTCCCCATCGCGTGTCACCTGTATGGTATGAGCCTCGCTAAAAATGATCTCAGCTACAATCTTATTAAACCTGGCAACCGGTTTTCCGTCAACAGCAGTGATCATATCTCCGTTACGCAAACCAATACTTTCTGCTGTGCTGTCCACCATGATACCATATTTGGCATTTTGTGTAGGCAGGTACTCTTCTCCCCAGATACTGAAAATGATCATGTAGAGGAATATGGCCACCAGCACATTCATAATAATGCCACCCAACATAATAAACAAACGCTGCCATGCTTTTTTTGATCGGTATTCCCATGGCTGTGGAGGCAACGCCATCTGCTCCTTGTCCATGCTCTCATCTACCATGCCGGATATTTTTACATATCCGCCCAGCGGGAACCAGCCAAGTCCGTATTCTGTATCGCCTACTTTTTTCTTCCACAAAGCGAAATTGAAAACTTTGGAAAAAGGGAAAAAGAAATCGAAGAAAAGGTAAAATTTCTCTACGCGCGTTTTAAACAGGCGGGCAAAGAAGAAATGACCAAATTCGTGCAGCAATATGAGTAATGACAGGGCGGCAAGCAACTGTAAAGCCTGTACACCACCACCAGATATTAATAAAACAGTATTCAAATGCATGATGCAGTAAAGATAATTTAGTAAATGGATAATTGGCTTTTTTTCAAAAATTCGGCAGTGTACATTCTGGCATCTTCATCCGATTTCATATAGTCTTCAAGCGTCGGATGTTCTATATAGTGTACCCGCTCTAATGTTTTTTCTATCATATCACTCATTTCCAGGAAGCCTACCCTGTTTTGTAAAAAGGCATGAACCACCAACTCATTAGCGGCGTTCATCACACAGGGGGCATTACCGGCCTTGTCCAGCGCCTCTTTAGCAATAGCAAGATTACGGAAAGTCTTATAATCCGGCTGCTCAAAACTAAGCTTTGAAAACTCCTTGAAATCAAACCTTTTAAAAGTATTGGCAATCCTGCCGGGATGGGCCAGGGCATATTGTATGGGCAGTTTCATATCCGGCAAGCCCAGTTGGGCCTTTAAGGAACCATCATTGAACTGTACCAGCGAATGAATAATGGACTGGGGATGTATCACTACTTCTATCTGTTCATTGTCCAGGCCAAAAAGCCATTTAGCTTCTATCACTTCAAGGCCCTTGTTCATCAGGGTTGCACTATCTATCGTGATCTTGGCACCCATAGTCCAGTTGGGGTGCTGAAGGGCATGGGAGGCTTTTACATTAACCAGGAAATTCTGTTTACGCCCTAAAAAAGGACCGCCGGACGCAGTAAGAACCACTTTTTCCACCGTTTGCCTGTCTTCACCTATAAGGCATTGAAAAATAGCCGAATGCTCACTATCCACAGGTATTATCTGAACTCCTTTTGCTGCGGCCCTTTGCATCACCAACTCACCTGCCACTACCAGTGTCTCTTTATTAGCCAGTGCTATTCGTTTACCCGCATCTATTGCAGCTAAGATAGAATGCAGGCCGGCAAAACCTACAATAGCGCCAAGTACCGTGTCAATAGCTTCCCATTGCACTACTTCTGCCAATGAACTGTTACCAGCAAAAACCTTTATGGGAAGATCAGACAGCGCTTCTTTTACCGATGTATATTTAGACTCATCCGTAATAACTACTGCATTGGGCTTGAAAACCCTTGCCTGTTGTATCAATAATTCAGCATTACTGTGCGCACTCAGTACCTCCACTTCAAATAAGTTGGGATTAGCCGCTACAACTTCTAATGCCTGCGTACCTATTGAACCTGTCGAACCCAAAATCGCCAAACGCCTCATGCTGATATTATTCACTTTATTCAAATGTATTTATGGAGCATCAAAGGTATTAAAAACCAATGGTCCACATTGTTAAAACAATACCCTAAACAGTTAAAAACAAATATCTTATTATTGTTTTTTTAGTTCTCCCCGGTTGAAATTGGGGCTTTGCATGCTTAAAATATATTATTAGTATGATATAACTACAAAGTGCAGAGCTAAAACATTACTACAATTTTCAAATTAGTATCAACTATTCAATGCCCTTTCAAGAGAGGTGTCGTAAGC
>CAIYVS010000826.1 GCA_903929655.1 uncultured Bacteroidota bacterium
ATTCCGGAACGCCCCGGCTACAAACCTCCTGTCTTTGTTCGCAGAAGAAATGTAGTACTTCCCTCCGGAGTCATATGGATACAAAAAGGAGAAATGTTCAACCCCGCCACACTCGAAACCCGCCGAATGACAATGGAAGAATGGGATATCCTCCTTGGCCTCGGTCTTGGCCGCCTCGACTTCGAAGGCTGGTGTCCCGCCCTCCCAGGTTCAGGTTTTTAAGATGCTAAGCAAACAAATTGAGGAGGCTTGCCGTCTATAAATACGTCTCTATATATGGATAGTACTGCATAATAATTCGCTGCTACTTAGATTATGTAATGGTACGGAAGTTTACAGGGCAAAAAAATGTACTACCTTACTTAACTGAATACGTTATATGGTAAAAAAAATATGGCTATTATCACTCTCGCTTTTTTGCTGTGTATCTGCATATGCACAAGGCACAATTCATACCATTGCAGGTATTGGTTGTTACGATACTGTTACCGGATTCGATAGGGATACGGGCGATGGAGGTCAGGCTATAAATGCGATAATACACCCTACAAATATTTGCTTAGATGCTGCAGGAAACATCTATGTGTCGGTTATTGATGCAACGATTGCGGAAATTAGGAAAATAGATATTAGTACAGGTATCATTGACGTATATGCGGGTGGGAGGTCACGAGGTTACAGTGGTGATAGTGGGCTTGCCATAAATGCTCAATTAGGTTTTCCACATGGACTATTTGTAGATCGTAATGGAGATTTATATTTTGCAGACGCTTGGAGTACTGGTTTGAGCAGTGTTGCGGCGAATGCTATACGCAAAGTATCTGCGTCATCTGGAATCATCACAACAGTTGCAGGAGGAGGAGTACAAGCGGGATATGGAGGAGACAGCGGGCTGGCAGTTAACGCTTTACTCTGGGCACCTTTATCTGTTTACGTAGATACTGCTTACAATATTTACATTGCAGATTCTTATAATAACAGGATAAGAAAAGTAAATGCTGTAACTGGCATTATCACTACTATCGCAGGAAATGGTGTTCAGGGTTTTTCCGGCGATAGTGGTCTCGCTGTTAATGCCAAATTATATGAACCTTGCGGAGTTTACGGCAATAGTTCGGGTGATATCTTCATTGGTGATATGGGCAACAATAGAATTCGTAAAATAGATCATTCTACTGGTATCATAACTTCAATTGCAGGAACCGGATCACCAGGAAATACTGGAGATAGTGGTCTTGGTATTAATGCTCAAATTAATGTTAGTTGGATTTTTTCAGATCGTTTTGGAAATATTTTTTTTCCTACAGGAAATCTTATTCGTCGCATAGATGCTTTTAACAATATAATAACTACAGTGGTAGGAAACGGATCTCAAGGGTTCTCAGGTGACAGTGGACCAGCTATTAACGCAAAATTAAATGTCCCTACATTTGCCTGCACCGACGCTAATGGATTTATTTATATTTCGGATCGGAACAATTGCCGTATAAGAAAAGTAGATGATCTGGAAGAGGTAAAAAATATTTCTCTCAATTGGCCTCTCCGGGTATCTCCTAATCCTTCTCAAGGTCTGTTTGATCTGCAATTTGGACAAGATAATGACCGCAGGCTTGTAAAGGTTTACAATATGCTGGGAGAAGTGGTGTATACTGCTTTTGTTACCGCGCCACAATGTGAAATTGATCTTAGTAATTACGCCCACGGCGTTTATATACTTTATGTAAGAACAGGCGAAAATGTACAAACTCAAAAATTAGTTATCAGCAAGTAAATTATCTACTATTAAATTTATTAAACATGAAGACCAATCATCTTGCCACCATCACGTCTGATGGCGAGGACAAGGTGAAAATTGTTATTGGGAGATAAAAGAGGCTGTATTATTTTGTTGTGAACAAGGCTTAAATTAGCTGAATAGCATAGCAAAATATGAGTCTCACAAAGCAATTGACAAAACATATCAGGGAAGTTCATTCTGGAGGCAACTGGTCTTCTGTAAACCTAAAAGATGTTCTGGAAGGACTGAGCTGGCAACAGGCTACAACACAGGTGTATGCTATCAATACCATTGCGACTTTGGTTTATCATGTGAATTATTATGTAAGTGCGGTGCTGAAAGTATTAGAGGGGCAGGCACTGGATGCACATGATAAATATAGTTTTGTGCATCCGCCCATCCAATGCCGGGAAGACTGGGTAAACCTGGTAAACATGACTTTGGCCGATGCAGAAAAATTTGCCGCCCTGCTGGAACTCCTGCCCGAAACCAAACTTTGGGAAAACCTTGCAGACGAAAGATACGGAACGTACTATCGCAATATCCAGGGAATTATTGAGCATACTCATTACCATTTAGGGCAGATCGTACTGCTAAAAAAGATACTCCTGCAGACTGATGAAAAGGAGTAAAACCAATAGGTTTTCGAAAGTGCCGGGTATTATTTTTATGTTATGGAGTATATCCTTTCGTTTCTTATTGTTTGATAATCAATTAATTAGACATTTTTGTATGCTGTTGTTCCTGCTTTTTCGTGCCAACTGATTTATATCATATGGCATGAATTTGATAATAGTAATTTTACTAAATGGGATAAGGGCCGGATACTATGAAATTATACATCAAACATATGGTCAGCTTGCGATGCAAAATGCTGGTGAAAGAAGAACTTAAAAAAGTGGGTATAGAAAAGTGCTTTATTGAACTTGGTGTGGTTGAAATTTTTGAAGACA
>CAIYVS010000827.1 GCA_903929655.1 uncultured Bacteroidota bacterium
ACCCTATTTTAAACAACAAAAAACAACAAAAACACCAAAAAAGCGGAAAAAATTCCGATAAATGGAAAACGGAATTTCCTCATGCCTGCCCGCCGCCGCGGGAAGACCTTTGAAAATTTAAAATGGCCGCAAAAACATGTCCATAAAATGATGCAAGTCATAAATAAAGAAACAATAAAACGATACCTTTGAAAAACTAAAATATATTCACCCCGATTTTTTATGAAAAAGGTAATTATAGCATTTGACGGGAAACGATTTTCTGAGGCTGCCTTCGATTTTATTCGCCGCCTTAACGAAAAACAGCCTGTCCTGGCAACTGCGGTTTTTCTGCCCGGCGTCGATTATGCAGAATTGCTCTACTCACTGGGCGGTTTTAGCGGTCCCCTGTACTTTGAGAGTATTGAGGCTGGGGACACAGATATTGTACAGGTAAACATGCAGCGCTTCAAACAGCTCTGCCAGCAAAACAATATAGACTGCCGCATACACAGCGAGCTTGACAAGCATGTAATAGCAGAATTGAAGGAAGAGTCCAGGTACGCAGACCTTATGGTGATAAGCAGCGAACTCTTTTATAAAAACCTGGGAGAGGACAAGCAGGATGAATATATAGAACGTACCCTACACAATGCAGAATGCCCGGTAATATTGATACCCGAACATTATCATTTCCCCGAAAACACCATCCTGGCTTACGATGGCAGCGCATCCTCTGTGTATGCAATAAAACAATTCGCCTACCTTCTGCCGGAATTTACAGGCCTCAAAACCCTGTTGGTATATGCCGGTGCAGAAACAAAAGAACTTCCCGGCAAGATATATATCGAAGAACTGCTAAATCGTCATTTCAGCGACTTGAGAATTATAAGGCTGGAAATGGAGCCACAAAAATATTTTAACTCCTGGCTGGAAGAAAACGGAAATGCCATTTTAGTAAGCGGTGCCTACGGACGTTCCGGCCTCTCCGAAATGATTAAAAAAAGTTTTATAACGGATGTTATCCACGACCACAAATTACCCGTATTTATTACACACAGATAAGATGAAGATTGACAATGAAAAACAAAGAGAAAATACCCGACATCCCGCACCCGCACATTCCTGAAGTGAGCCCTGATGAAATACCGGGGCCGCATATGCCTGTTAATCCACCGGAAATAATTCCGGAACAAAAACCGCAACCGGCACAGCCCCCGCCCGAAGTACCGGCACCCGGAAAGACGGGTAGCCGCTAAATACTATAGCCAAAAGATGAGCTGTTACCTGTAAATAAAAACAAGACCTTTATTTGAAAAGATGATAAATGTCTTTATAAAATACCACCGAATCATTCCTGGCTTCGGCAGTACTATATAATACAAATACCGGAACAGGCTTATTAATGTTGATGAAATCAGGCTGCTGGTTTTTCAGGCAGGCTTTCACATAGCTGCTGTCCAGCTTATTGTTTAAGAGATAATTAGCCATTTCAATCGGCTTCTCTACTCTTATACAGCCATGACTCAGATAACGTGATTTCTTCAAAAAGGCAAGTTTGAAATTGGTGTCGTGCAAATAAACACTAAAGGGATCTGTGAGATTAAACTTGATGACCCCAAGCGAATTCTCACAACCGGTGCACTGCCTGAAACTATATGGGAAATTGTGCCTGTTATATTTTGCCCAATTGATGCTATGCGGATCTATTATTTTACCATTGCTGCCCAGTATCTGCATGTTCATAGTCTCTATCGAGGCAGGAGACCTTTTAAAACGTGGCAACAATTCCTTTAGCCCTATGTCTCTTGGTACATTCCAATAGGGATAAAGCACCACCTGGTAACACCAGGTAGAAAAACGGGGTGAACGTGTAGCAGGTTTTCCTACCACCACCTTCATCTGCAGTTTCAGGCTGTCCTTTTCATAATACCGCAGCGTTGCCGATGGAATATTGACAACAATAAACTTTTCAAAATTAAAATGATGCACCCAGCGATACAGATTCATACTGGCCACCAACTGGTTTATAAGCGCCGTCTTATTGGCAGCCAATTGCTTGTGGTATTCACGCTTAAGACTGGCATAGCTTGCATCCTTTGGCTCGAGAGAAGAAACAAAAGCATCCAGTTCCGCTGCATATCTGATCCGGGCCATGTTCCTTAACAGATAATCATTATCAGCGCCCGAATACTTCCCAGACACTTCGTCATTATTGATCCATCTTAAAACATTTTCTCCCTGGTATAAATCCTTACTATATGCTATCAAGGCATCCGTAAATATTCTGTCAAGACTCGCTACACCAGAAGAATCAACAGGCACAGCACTCTTGACTATCTCTGAATAGTGATATTTGTTCTTATCAAGACCTGATAATACAGCGCTGTCAAGTACCTGTAAAAAGTGCATTCTTATTTCGGAAGATGTAACAGCCGATGTAAACCAAAATACTTCCTGGTGATTCAGTTGGTAGAATTTTGTAACTAAATCGGGGTACAGTAGTTTAGGAGACTGGTATGGTTTTATATAGCTTTGGGATAATGCAATACCAGGTATAAATGAGCATAGCACCAATACAATCAAAAAAATAATTCTCCTCACCGCCACAAAGCTCGTTAAAATAGCATTATAAAATATGAATTTCTATACCTTACTTAAATCCCTTTTAACATTCTTCCAAATCTCTTGTGATAGGCTTTTTCAAGCGCTTCTCTATGATTGGGATGTGCTATGCCTGTTAATAAACCGGCACGTTGTTCCATGTTTTTGCCATACAGATTAACGACTCCATATTCTGTAGCAACATAATGTATATGCCCACGTGTGGTAACTACCCCAGCACCTTCATTCAGGTGTGGCACTATGCGCGAAACACCTTTATTAGTAAGAGAAGGAAAAGCGATAATAGGTTTGCCTCCCTCTGACAATGCAGCGCCGCGCATAAAATCCATCTGTCCACCGATACCTGAATACTGGTAGGTACCAATAGAGTCTGCACATACCTGCCCTGTGATGTCAATTTCGATGGCACTGTTAATAGCTACTACTTTAGGGTTTCTGCGAATAATATCCACTTCATTTACATAGGCTACTTCCTTGCAATTAACGTAAGGATTATTGTCAACAAAATCGTAGACTTTCCGCGTGCCTAAAACAAAGGAGCTTACAATAGTCCCGCAGTCAACCTTTTTACGCGCATTCGTTATTACTCCTTTTTCCACCAATGAGACCACACCATCAGAAAACATTTCAGTATGTATTCCTAAATCTTTATGATTGCCAAGAGAACTTAAAATTGCATTCGGGATAGCACCAACGCCCATCTGCAAAGTAGAACCATCTTCTATAAGAGAAGTTACCTGTTGGCCTATCTTATCAGCTACAGGATCGGTTTTGCCTGCATAATCCACTTCAAATAATGGTGCATCTTCCCATACCATTGCATTAAACCGCGAGTAATGAACAAACCCATCACCCAAAACACGTGGCATTTGCGGGTTTACCTGGGCTATCACTTTTTTCGCATTTCTAAGCGCACTTATTGCAATGTCGGCTGATGTTCCCAATGTACAATAACCATGTGCATCAGGAGGAGAAACATGTAATAAAGCTACATCAATTGGCAAATAACCCCTATCGAATAATTGAGGTATCTCACTAAGAAAAACAGGAATATAGCCTCCGTATTCGGAATTAGCCCATTCCCTGATGTTCTCGGAGACAAACATGGAATTAAAATAAAAGCTCTTTAAAACCTCGGGGTGGTTCCAGTCTATTTTGCCATAGGTGCTGATGGAAACAAGCTCAACATTATTAATTTCGCCGGCACGCTTCAGCAATGCATCAATTAGTTTAAGAGGAGTAGCAGCACTGCCGTGAATAAAAACCCTGTTGCCGCTTTCTACAATTTCAACAGCCTTTTCCGCGCTTACATATTGAATCACCATGGTTTGTTTGTTTTGCGGCTTATTTAAGTAAATTATTTTTATGACAGCAAGATGCTTTTATGTCATGCTGTTCTACAACTATTTTAGGACTAAGGTAAGGTATTCCCAGGTTCATACCCCGCAGCACAAATAAACATCCGAATGCAAATACCAGCACAGGTACCAGTCGCCTGATATGCTGCGTCCTTAAAAAACCGAGCCTGGTTTTCAATACTGTAATGCCTATCAGCATGGGTAAAGTACCGACGCCAAACAGGTACATTAAAGAAGCGGCCTGCAATGCCGTAGACGATATAAGAGATGCCGAAAGTGCCATATATACCAAACCACAAGGAAGCATTCCATTCAATATTCCGGCAAGAGTAAGGGTTCCTAATCCCGGTTTACCGATAAGACGGCCTAATTGTTTTTGCACATATTCAGCCCAGGGAAGTTTAAACCTGATGGAATGATTTGGGAAAAATGAAAGAAGACCGAGGACTAGTAAACTTATTCCCAGCAGGATAGAAATATATTGCTGCACTTTGGGATCAAAAAGATTTCGGAAAGAATGTAAAACCACGGCCAATAAAGCATAAACAGAAATACGGCCTGCATGGTATAAACCAAGTGCCATTACCTTTTTAAACCCTTTAAACGCCTGGAATGGCATGACCCATACAATCGGCCCACACATACCCACACAGTGCAGGCTGCCTGTGAAGCCCATAAGGAATGCCATTGTATAGCTTAAACTGTTCATTATGAATGCAAGGCAATTTCTGATTCCTGGTAATAATTTTTTCCGTTGATAGAGCAGCTTATTTTGATAGTATAATGCGTATTCCTGAGCGTGCTGCGCGAAATAGTAAAACTATTATTCTGGGCACTGATTTTAAACGTCCGGTCCCATTCTGCATTTACAGGGGAATAAAAATGTACATCACCCGACAATTGTTTATTCCTGAATTCATCAGGAAAATCTATTGTAACCTCTGTACCATTGGCATGGATGCCTAAAGGTTTTGACAAAGCAGCCTGGTTCTCTCCTGCATTGATGACCTTCTGGTAAGCAATTTCATCACCATAATAATCCTTCGACACGAGGTCAAAATGCTGGTGTGAGGCAGCGTAAACCAGACTCAGTATAAGTATTACAAAGCCTATATACAGCAAAGCAATCTTGTATCCCCAATTCATTTTAATAGTCATAATAATTATTTTTATCAGTTAAAAGCAAAAGGGCCGAGGAAAGTTGTATTTATTGTTCTTATTTTTTTTCCATCTTCATAAACACCAATCTGCAATTGGGTTTTCCTGCCAGATACCTGGGCACTGTCCACATAGATGAACATAGTACCAATGGTATAACCATTTTCCGGTACTGTTAGTTTGTTTTCTCCAACCAGTTTTATCAGACCATTGAAATTCTCCGGCTTGAATTCAAGCTCTTTCTGTTTGAAAGTTTTATTAAGCAATTTGTAATTATAAACATTGCTTAACTGATTTCCGGGTTGGTGCTGGAACAATTGACCCGGCGTACGTAAAATTGTGACACCGACATCGGTACGGCTGGCTAACAGCCAGATAAGCACCCCAAGTAGCACACACATAACAGCGGTATATGCCTTCATACGGGCCGTAAACCGCGAAGGCGTTTTTTCGCTGATATTATTCTCAGATGCATAACGGATCAGTCCGGTGGGAAGCCCAACAGCAGTCATCATTGTATTACATGCGTCTATACATGCAGTGCAGTTGGTACACTCAAGCTGCGTACCGTTTCGAATATCTATGCTTGTGGGGCAAATTTTTACACATTGTTCACAATCTATGCAATCTCCTATGCTGCGTGTTTCGTTCTTCTTAAATTTTCCACGCGGATCTCCTCTTTTGTAATCATACGCAACGATTATAGAATTACGATCCAACAATACACCTTGCATTCTTCCATATGGGCATATAACAGTACAAACCTGCTCCCTTAGCCATAAGAACACAAAGAAAAATACAGTTGTAAATATGGCAAGTGAGGTTAGTGTACCAAAACTTTTAGATATGGGCTCAGCAATTGTTTTCCTGAGTTCGTCAATACCTATTATATAAGCCAGAAATGTGTTAGCAATCAGAAAACTGATTGCCCAGAAAACAACCCATTTAGTTGTCTTTTTAAAAATCTTGTCCGTATTCCAGGGTGCTTTTGCCAGGAGTTTTTGCTGAGCACCATCTCCTTCTATCCAGTATTCTATCCTTCGGAACACCATTTCCATAAATATGGTTTGCGGACAAGCCCAGCCACAAAAAATACGCCCAAAC
>CAIYVS010000828.1 GCA_903929655.1 uncultured Bacteroidota bacterium
ATATCATTTATAGTTTCGCGATACAATGAAATTATCGGTTTTCAAGAATATGATTTGCTATTGGTAGATACCAACTATGCAGCTCGGAAATCATCTAAAGATTTAATAGCACTTGCTTGTAGGTTTAAAGCACTGAAGGAATTAGAATTAGAGATAGAGGTCTATTCATATCGTTGTGTAAAAAAAGCCAATCAAACATTAATTCTTCATAACGATATAAATTTTGAGAAAAGCATTGAATTAGCAAATATCCAATATCAACTTCAAAGTTCCTCAAACGTATACTTCAATCATACAGCTCGTACCGATGCGGCTCTATTAGAAGATGTTGCTAATTTGTTTCATGCAAAATTTCCTGAATTATTTGAGTTGAAAACTGAACCTTTTGAGCGATACGTATTATCTGTACCACCTCAACTATATACAAGATTTTTGGCTAAGGAGGAGATGGAGTTTTTTCGTGAAGAATTAATAATTATCTATAATATTGGTAGAGAGCTGATGATTCCATATGAAAACTTAAACTCTTATCAGCTAAAGCCTGGATTAACCTATCACGACTTTTTAAAGTTAATGAGATTCTTTATTTTCCAATCGTATCTTTTATCAAGTAAAATTGAGGATCTGATCGGAAACGTTGATGACCAACTAATCTATCGGTCACTAATTGCAATTTTTAACAAACAAGACTTATACGATATACTTGAAAAAATTTCGGATAGAGAAAAAGTGAAAATTTTTCTCGAATTAATTACCTGGGACACAAATGACAAATCAACACATTTAGATTTGCAATATAGACCCTTAATATCCTTTAAAGACAAATACTTTGTATCTGTTTGTTTAGTTGGCAAGTCAAATTTACCAAGAAATGTATTTTTATCGGAAAGCAAATTAGGTAATAATATAAAAGGACAACAGATACTAAAACATACTCCAATTGCAGATGTTTTATCGAAAATTTTTGAAATGCGGTCCTTTATAACATTTAAGGAAATCGCTATTAAGTATAATACTCTTGAACAAAAAGAAAGTGATATCGATTTTATGGCATTTAAAGATGGTGTCTTATTTATCGCAGAATGTAAAGACACGTTTCATCCAATAGATTTGTATGAAATGAGGACTACATATGATCACTTTAAAAAAGCTTCCAGCCAATTAAAGTACATTCTTACCGCTTTAAGAGATGAAAATTTCTTAGGTGCATTTTGTAAGAAACTTGATTTGGCATTAGAAGATATTAAGAAAATTCAACCAATTATCATTTCTTCCAATAATAAGTTTTATGGTTACAGCATAGATAATTTTCCTGTTAGAAATGTTCGCGAGCTGTCTGGTTTTTTAAATTCAGGGCATTGGAACATAAGCCTTTATGACGAAAATATGCTTAGGTTTCAATTGTGGAGGAATAAAGAATTTGAGGTAGGAGATCTTATTGATTTTTGCAGCGAAAATAGCCCTCATGTTGCGATGTACCAGGCGACCGAGGAAAAGCAATACAAGTATGGTAACAATATTTTCAAAAGAACATATTCCCTTATTCTTACTGATGTAGTTGAGAAATTAAAACAAAAATATCCTTACGAAGTTATCCATTTGCCTGACATCGATTAATCAGCGGAGTCACATAAATTTTTTTATTCGGGGTATGGGGTTTACCCCATGTATTTGCATTTCGCCATGGCGAAATGCAATCTTGCAGAGCGTTAAATTTGTCGTTTTGCCATAGTTACAGAGCTGAACGGTTGAGATGCAGTTCCATCAATCATTAGCTTTAAATACATGTTATATCTTGGTAAATTCACTATGTCTTCCTCTTTAAAAACCGGATAAAATTCCCTAGCTAAATATTCTGCATCAACCGCTCCAACTCGAAATGAAATGATCGTACCGGCATTTCCAAATATAGCTGCCCGTATTTTTTCATCAAGCTGCTCAATATATTGATGAGTTAGAAAAAGTGATAATCCGAATTTCCGTGCTTCCGCCAGTATGCCAACAAAGGAAAGTGTAATGAAACTTTGCATTTCATCTATATATACATAGAAAGGGATGCGGGCAGCTTCTTTTTGTTTTGACCTATACAAAGCCGCAAGCTGAATAGTCGTAATGAGCATAGAGCCTAAAAGCGCAGAGGCATCTTCCCCTAATTCTCCTTTCGAAAGATTGCATATCAATATTTTCTGCTTATCCATAACCTCCTGCATCCGAAAGCCGTTTGTCTTTTGCCCTACGGTATTGCGAAGCGGAGTACTGGCAATAAACAAGCCTGTCTTATTCAAAATCGGAGCAATAGCCTCATTTCGAAGTGTGGGAGAATATTTTTCAAATTCATTCCTCCAGAAAGCAAGAATGCGCTCGTCTAACACATATGAAAGTACCTTTGCATTGAATTCAGGATTGGTAAGCAGGGGTTGTATATCAAGCAAAGTTGCATCAGGGTAACAGAGCAAGGTAAGGAGTGTAAATCGTAGGATATATTCCATTCTTGGACCCCAGCTTTCGTACCATATTTTTTTGAATGTTGAGATAAGGCCGGAGCTGACAAGGTGGTGATAATTAGGGTGAATGCCTTTGAGCGGATTAAAGGCTATTGAATGCTTGGTGTCTGACGGCTTAAAATATATGACATCCTCTTTCCTACCTTCGGGAATGTATTTTAAAATATCTTCAGCAATATCGCCGTGAGGATCGATAATACATATACCGTTACCCCGGTCTATATCGGATATCGCCATGTTTTCAAGCAGAGTGCTTTTGCCAGTGCCGCTCTTACCAATGACATATATATGCTGCAAGCGGTCTTTATCTTTAACACCAAATTTTTGATTGGTATTTCGGAAGTTGGTTATGCCGATTGGGGTAATCTCATCCATGCAGAAAGCGTATAGCGAAAAGCTATTGCTATCCAGCAGGAATATTTTGCTGATTTCGGTAATAGACTAATTAGGCAAATTCTTCCTATTGTCCACCATGTTGCAAATAGTGAACAATGACTAGATGGTTATTAAGAAAACCCTGCAACAACTTTTTGATGAGTTTATAAAACAATGTAGTTTTTCTTCAGGGCTGCGCCCGGAAACGATCAGGGGCTATTCAGATGTCTTCCGTCATTTTCTTACAGTCATGCCTGAGGTGTCAGATACCAGAAACCTGACTACAGAAATGATAACAGAGTTTTTCAAAAGACTCCAGACACGAGAAAGGATAGTCGGCAGGAATACCATAAAAACAGGGGTTAAAAAATCAACTATTAAAACCTATTGGAGCAAGCTCAATTCTTTCTTTGAGTGGCTTGTGCAAAATAAATTAGGTAATGATATATCAATTGCAGGTCGAATGTAAATTATTTACAATTTATTATCATTTTTTATTTTTTGCTTGTTCTTTTTTCTTTGGTGAGTAGTTTAACCCGTGTTGGATAATATCCTCAAAGGTCATTGTGTCATTCGGAACTATGATAGGCTCTAATTCTTTTTCGGCAGTAAATTCTAAGTCAAAAAATTGGGAGATAAGGTACTCACTTGTGTAAACCATATCCCCACTTTCGGTTAATGCTAAAAGGTTGCCACTTTTGAAAATAGCTGATTCAATGTAGTTTGTTAGCTTTTTGTTGATGCGGGTTAATTCTGGCTGTAATTCTTCTCTTATTTCACCAGCCTTTACAAAATTTTGACTTTTCAGATAAGGGTTGATTTTGTCTTGCAATTCTTTTCGCCTTGTTAGTAGCTGTACAAGCTCCGTATTGCTTTCATCGCTGCTTACCAGCTCATCATTAACCAACACGTCACTCAGCGTAATACGACGCATTGTTACAGGCTTTACAGCCTTACCAGCTCTTATCTCATTAATGTACTTATTCAGACTGTCTAACAACTCCATATACTGCAACCTTACTTGAGCAAAGTTAGGAAACAATATAATACATAGGCTTATTGTACGTAATAAATCTATGTGGAAATTTCATACTTTTACAGTTGAATAAAACCATAAAACATGATATAAAAACGTATAGTATCTAAAAAGCTGCTCCTTCAAATTACCACAAATAAAGCGTGCAGGCTCAAATACACTTTATTGATACGCCATATGGCGTAGTCGTATCTTTTGTATTTGAGTGGCTGTGGTAAGCCAGAAGGAGCAAAAGCGATTGGCTACGCTATTTTTTTTCCTTCGAATTACCACAAATGAAAGGATTACTATCTCCCACTTCTGGGGAGCATTCCCGTATTTACGGATTGGACATCATGAGGGCTTCCGCTATCATGTTTGTTCTTTTAGGACATGCTGAATATTATATAGGCAGATGTAACAGCAACCGATTTTTTATGTGTTATAAATACTTACTTGTAGATGGAGTAAGTATATTTTTTGTTCTTAGCGGATTCCTGATAGGCGGAATCCTTTTGAAAACTATAAACAAAGATAATTTTAGGTTTCGGGATATAGGGAGTTTTTGGGTAAAGAGGTGGTTTAGGACTATTCCTAACTATATGCTGATATTGCTTTTAAACATCATTCTGTATATAGGTGCGCTAAAGATTGACCCTGCATATTATCAACGATTATACTTATATCCTTTCTTTCTCCAGAGCTTTAATTGGACACATCCTATTTTTTTTGGTGAAGCATGGAGCCTATGTATTGAAGAGTGGTTTTACTTGTTAATACCTTTCGGGTTATTCAGCTTGGTTAGTATAGCCCCACAATACAGGAAACAAATCATATTCCTATTCATCTTTTATGTGATAATATTAATTACCTATGCCAGAATATACAGGCTGAATGGGCATGTTTATAATCTGCAATGGTATGATGATAATATTCGAAAACCTGTTGTAATGAGGTTAGATAGTCTTATGTACGGAGTCTTGGGTGCTTTCCTGTCTTTTTACTACAACAACTTGTTTTATAAATATCGAAAGAGTTTGTTTTTTGTGGGATTGGCTATTGTTTATATCCCTGTATTGCTAAGGCTTCACATAGAAAATTACAGACTGGTTTATGATTTATACTATTCTTTGGAATCCATAGGGTTCTTGTTGTTATTACCGCTTTTAAGTTCAGTTAAAATCGGAAAAGGATGGGTCTTCAACACAATAACCTTTATCAGCATTATTTCTTATTCACTTTACCTTACCCATTACTCGCTACTCATGTATGGAATATTACCTTTTGTGTTTAAATGGATTGGATTAGATTATTCACATAGCCTGTTAAACGCAATTATAGCTCTGGGAATCTATCTGACTTCGGCAATCACAATTTCTTATTTTCTATATACATACTATGAAAAACCTTTTATGTTACTCAGAGAAAAAATAGAAAAACGTAAACAGTCCAAATCTAAAATTGGTGAACTAAATATTACTTAGATCATCATTAAATCATTAGTAATTATTGAATGGAAAAAACTCTTATCTTTGTAATATCACAGTAAAAACCCACACACTTGCTGGTGTGTAGGTTACCACATTTTACTGTGGGTTTTGTCGGAAACCTCTTGTCCTACGAGTAGGACAAAGACGGAAGCTAATAGTTATCAACGGAGGGTTTTTAAAATTCTCCGTTTTTTTATGCCCTAACCAGAGGTATAGAAACATAGCAGCAATGATAACTATCGCTTTTTTATTGAACGTATACATGCTTATTTCAGTCTATCTCCGAAGAGATGCTAACATGAAACAGCTACGCTACAACACCGACATTACAAACATAATAATAAAAATAATAATTATTCTTTAAATAAAGGATGAGGATAAAAGGAAAGAGCAACAATGCTCAGTTACACGCAAATAGAAAAGGTGTAGAGCTTTCATTCTACACCTTTTCATGATGGTATATTCCTTACTTATTTTACACTGTGATTTCCTTTAAATTGCCTGAATGCAAAAACAGCACTTATAATAAGTGTAAACAGGATGAAAGGAAAGAAGGAAAATTTATTCATAAGCAGGCAATAAACTATGCCCCCTACAATTATTCCCAAGACTATAAAAAAGATTCTCTTAGCCATATAAAGATGTTTTCATGATTAAACAAAGTTAGTAAATCTACAGCAAAGCTGCGATACTTCCGCCAATTGGGTAGTGAGGGATTATGAAAGTTAAAGTTTTTTAATAGCGCAAGCGACCAATCGCATAGTATATTTGAATTATATTTTACTCATAGCCTGATAGTAAACGGTATTTTCTTTCCCATTGGGGTCTGGTTCTAAATCTTTATTTAATTTTTCTACCACTACACAGATACCACCTGCTAATTTCCATCCAGCGTGCATTCTTGAATTTACAACACTGACAAGTGCATCTAAGTTTATATCTGCAAATACTATATAATACTCTTGCATAACATATTTTTTATAAAGATAAAAAACTATTGGTGGTTTTATAGTATAGATGTCAAATTCCGGTTTTCTTCATGCCATTGATACAAAATATCTAACATTGTTTCATATTCAGAGTAACTAACTGATACTTGTTCCTTATTGCCTATTACGGGGTTTTTGAAAAAATGCCTGTAAAGTTCATTTAAAAGTTTGGGGCGTGAGTTTTGTTTTGCAAATTCTATTAGCAGTCTTAAAGCAAGCATTCTGCTATCCTTATCAGGGGAGGTTATCATGTCAATAATAGTATTTGCATCTTTAAATATCAGCATGAGAATATAAATATAATATCTTTTTTATAGTTTGGTTGTACCAAATAACAACCAATGCCCACCAACCAACGGGACGAATTTATTAGTGACTGTGTAGCCATAGGGACTTATGGCGTAATAAAATCACAATTTCCACAGTTTGAAAAATTGAAAACTAAAATTCAAAGATTAATAGATAAAAACAAGCCAGTTCCTGCAAGCGATTTAAAAAAGTTTCTTGGAATATTTATAGACTTAAAACAATTAAAAGAAGATAGGCAGCTAAAAAGCTACCAATCAGAGTATGATAGAGTTTACAAAATGGCAACTGAATATTTTTCAAAGTATGACACCTTTCAATTTAGTGGGTATAATAGCTCCACATTGCGAGTTAGTCCTGAAGAAGAAGAAATAGAGACATTGAATGTTTATGCTTTTGACTTAATGCTTTCATACTGCATAGCTGGTTGCCTTGTTCGACACATTACTGGTAAACATTCAAACAGCGAGCTTTTCGAATATGTATATGACCTTATCTATGGCTATCGTCAAATGTATCTTAATGCAAAAGAGAAAAAAACATTGACAAAATATAAAATAAAAATTGTTGCTTACTATTTATTGATTTGTCTGAAACGGGTACAAGCTCCTGCTGAAAAAGAAAAAATAAACAATACCTATATAAGCTCTAAGCTTTCCACTTATATGCGAAAGAGAAAAAAACAACCTAAAAAAATCACCAAAACCAGTGCTAAAAAACACAAAGGCTCAGGACTTGCCTGAGCCAATGTAGGTCGTGAGAACGCTGTAAAAATAGGTTTTTTTAATTACGTGGGTAATTGTTTTTTCACCACATAGGTGGCACCTTTTACGTTGTACACGTATGTGGTAGGCCATCAAAATTTCACCTATACCACATGCTTTTATTGCATCAAAACAGCCCATACATTTGTGTTGTAACAAGGGGGATTGGTGTAACAGGTAACACAGGTCGTGAGAAAACAAGTAAACGGTTCGATTCCGTTATCTTCCACAAAATAAAGTTTAAAAAATCCAGTAAAATCAATGGTTTTGGCACATTATTTGGATAATATAAGTATAAACATTTACGACAAAAGTGATACCCCAATTTAGTAACTTATTAGAACTTCAAAAGTACTTCAACAACGAGTTGGTTTGTGCCAAGTACCTCGAACAAAAGAAATGGAACGGTAAACCTGTTTGCCCAGACTGTGGCTGTGAAAAAATATACAGGTTCAAGACAAGGCTTAGGCATCCAGAACTAAAAGACTATAAGGACTTCATTTGCTCTAACAAGGAATGCAAAAAGATATTCAGTGTGTTAACTGATAGTATTTTTGAAGGCTCAAAAATCAGCCTGCAAGTATGGTTTTCTGCTATGTACTTAATATCAGCGCATAAAAAAGGTATCAGTTCACATCAATTAGCAAGCGACCTCGGAATCACCCAGAAAAGTAGCTGGTTCATACTCCATAGGATACGTTGTTCTTATGAACCTAAACCAATAGAAGAAAAGATAGATGGTTTATTTCAGGCGGATGAAACGTTTATCGGTGGCAAAAACAAAAACAGGCACGCTCATAAAAAAGTAGATGCTAGTCAGGGACGTAGCACTAAGGATAAAACACCCGTTTTCGGACTACAACAAACTGGCGGGGACATACATACTTTTGTGGTTAAAAACACTAAAGCCGAAACCTTGCAGCCTATCATCAAATCTATGATTAAAAGCGGTGCTATTATTGTTACGGACGAATGGAACGGGTATAACGGGCTTTCAAAAGACTACGGGCATATCCTTGTTAACCACAACGAAAAACAATACGTGAACGGTGCTTTCAGCAATAATGCAATCGAAGGCTACTGGAGCTTGTTTAAACGTGGTATTTTCGGTATCTATCATTGGGTAAGCGCAAAACATTTACACAGGTATTGTAACGAATTTTCTTACCGTTATAACAGACGTAAAATTTCTGACATAAACAAATTCGAACTGGCTTTACTCCAATCTAACAACAAACGACTTACTTATAATCAGCTTATCGCTAAACCAGTGGTTGACCTCACAGAAGACGTGGACTATGATGTGGTGCAGGATTAGTAGTATTGGTCGTATCTTGATTGAGTGAAACAACTTAGCCTATTCCCTGCTTGATACATTTCACTATCAGGGTCTTTTAGATATAGAGATATACTCCCGTGATAAGCATGTGCAACTGAAAACTTATTCTCTCTTTTTGATTGCATGGGTTTTAACATCTCATACCTTAATCCCATTTCCCACAAAGCGTCTGGACGAACATTAGTTTTATGGTCTCTGCTTCCTCTAACATCTAATAAGTATAAAATGACTTTTACCGCTTCGTTACGTGTATTTACAATCTTGCACCTGCTCAATCCTTCCCATGCAGTATATTTAACCTTTTCAATTACCTCCCATCTATCTATATAGTTTTTAATTAAATCACTTTGTTGTTGTTTTTCTTTTATTATCTGTTCATACACTTCGTTTTTTAGCCCTTCATTAATTGCGTCTGCTTCATAATTGAAAATCCTTTCATTGGCACTATTAAACCAATAAAAAGCAGAATGTCCATTCTCTACTTGGGGGTCAATCATTCCAAATTTTGCATGTTCAAAAACATAAAGTTTATCAGCATGCAGGCTCAATAAAGTGCCAGTTGAAAATGCTTTATCTACAACAACAATATTTACATTTTTGTATAATGGCTTAATATAGTCTCTAAAATATTCAACTCCTCCAATATCTCCCCCGTTTGTGCTAATTATCAACGTAAGGTCTTCCCATCTTGATTTAGACCTACACCGCTCACATAGGATATGTACCTTTCCCATCATTTCTGCTTCTATATACCCATATATAGAAACCACATCCGACTTGAAATGTTTTTCAAGCTTTGGAAGCCATCGCTGCCCTTCATCTATCATAGAGTTGAGAATATTTCTAATAAAGAATTGAGATTGCATGTCGGACGGTGGTTATTGGTTCACTTTAAAAGTAAACAACTATCCGATTTTATTATACTATTTTGCAATGGCAAGCAGTATAATATGTAACTTTATTTATCTGCGACCTGCAATTGATATGTCATTACCATAAATTACTCGGAGAAAACCCACTTAAAAAGATAAAGCCGCCACAACTGGTATATGAAGACCTCCGTGCTTTGGAAGACCGGGACATCCGTAAAATACTGGCAGCTATTAACTTACATTCTGTTAGCTCGCTCACCTTGCGGCGCGGCATGGCTATGGTCAGCCTGCTTCTGTTTTGTGGCCTGCGCCTCGGGGAGTTCATCTCTTTGGAAATACGAGACATAGACCTGGACAAGCAATTGCTAACTGTGCGGGGCGAAACTTCTAAATCCCAAAAGACACGGTATATCCCGATGCATCCTACGTTGGTACTACATATCCGAGAATACCTCAAAGAGAGGAATAAGCAGGGGTATAAAACGGAGTTTTTGCTGGTGTCTTCAAAACGGGACGAAAGACTTGGTCGTCATGGCTTAAAGCATTGGGTAAAAAGGCTCAATGCTTCATCAGGCGTAAAATTTCACCTGCACAGGTTCCGGCATACCTTTGCCTGTAACCTGGCTAAACAGGATGTGAATGTTTTTAAGATACAGAAATTCTTAGGGCACACCAGTCTGGCAATGACCATGACCTATGTGCGCTCTATCAAAACGGAAGATCTACAAGAGGATATTAACAAACTCTCCTTTTAGATTTAGAGTTATAGTAAATAGCCTAAACCTTGAATTTTAGCTATATTTAGGCCTATGGACGACGATGAAAGCGAGTTACCCGGCTCTGGAATAGGTGGGAAAGCAGGCCGTACAGCATTGCAGCTTGGGAGTGGTATACCCGTGATTGGGGCCTTTTTAGCTGCTGCTGCAAGCGCCTGGTCAGAACACGAGCAAGATAGAGTAAATAACTTCTTTCATTACTGGCTAAAGATGCTTGAAGACGAACTCAAGGAACAAGCACAGACTGTGTTGGAGATTATGGCTCGTCTAGATTTAAAGGATGAAAAAATTGCAGCTCGTATTGAAAGTAAGGAATACCAGTCTCTCATACGAAAAGCATTCAGGGATTGGGCTGGAGCAGATAGCGAGGAGAAAAGAGGTTGGATACGGAATATCCTTTCAAACGCCGCTGCCTCAGAAGTCACAAGCGATGATGTAGTACGCCTTTTCATTGACTGGATGAAAACCTACTCTGAGATGCATTTTCACGTTATTGCAGCAGTATATAACTCAAACGGAATAACAAGAGGTACAATATGGAAAAAGATAGGCAAAGCACCCGTCCGGGAAGATTCACCAGAGGCTGGTCTCTATCGTTTACTCATACGTGATCTCAATATGGGAGGCATTATTAGGCAGCACAGGGAAAAAGATGGTTTTGGAAATTTTATTGCAAAAGCCCCTCAAAAAAGGACTCCCGCTGGTTCGGGACCAAAACCATTTGAATCGGCATTTGACGATGAAGACAAATACGAGCTTTCAGAATTAGGGCAGCAGTTTGTACATTATGCTATGACGGATTTACCTCTTAAAATTGAAATGAAATCAAGCTTTACAGAATAGACACCTAATAATATGATTTACTACTTCGCTTGAAACAACATTAATCCTTAAATGAATTCATCATGGCAAAAACATCTAAAAAAGAAGCGAAATCCGAAGTGTCACTTGTCTCTGATAATCCAGATATAGCTAAACCGCGCCTCGTAAAACTTATTGTAAAGAATTTTCGATGCATCGGGCCAAAACCTGTAGAAATTGATCTTAATGATATTGTCGTACTTGTAGGCGCGAATAACGTTGGTAAGAGTTCGATTTTAAAGGCATATGAACTTGCAATGTCTCAAGGATCAGATAAAGCGAAACTTAAAAAAGAAGATTTCCCAAATAACACCATTGATCCAGCCAATCTACCAGAAATTGAATTACACACAATTGTTTATGATAACAGTCCCGGAGACCGATGGATTGAAACATTAGATAATGGTGAATCCCTGGTAAGAGAACGTTGGGTATGGACGGAAGAAGACAAGCAACCTACAAGAGAAGGATGGGAAGTAGCTGCTAATGCTTGGAGTGTAAATGTACCTTGGGGGGCACCAAACGTGGCTAATTCAAGGAGGCCGGAACCTCATCGTGTAGATGCATTTGATCCACCAGATATACAAGCTAAGGCCATTAAAGATTTACTTATAAAAGCTTTGAAGGATAGAGTGAAGAATTTAAGTGGAGCTAATAAAGAAGAAGAAAATGAATATCACCAACTTTTAAATAAGGTAAAAGAGCTACAAAAGAAAATTATTTCTGAAACACAGGAACAAATAAATGCAGTAAATAAAGAACTATCCTTTTTGATTGAAAAAGTTTTCCCTACATATAAAATTGATTTTGACGCAAAGCCGGAAGATGATCTTGATAAGACTATTACATTATTCAAAGCAGACCCGCAACTTTTAATGGGGCCTACAGATGGTTATTTAAGTACAGTTGAAAGGCAAGGAAGTGGAGCAAGGAGAACATTATTATGGACTGCCTTAAAATTCATATCGGAAAATAATCAAAAAGAAAAAGACACAGAAACTGTACGGCCTCATTTACTTTTAATTGATGAACCTGAAATCTGTCTGCACCCAACTGCAATACGAGATGCCTGCAATGTTTTATACGACCTCCCTAAAAGTGGCACTTGGCAAGTAATGGTTACAACTCATTCTCCGATTTTTATAGATTTTTCACGAGATAACACCACAATAGTAAAAGTTGAGAGAAATAGTGATGGGGATATTCAGGGAACTACAGTATTCCGTCCAGACAAAGCCAAGCTGGGTGATGATGATAAAAGAAATTTAAAATTATTAAATCTTTGCGATCCTTACGTTGCTGAATTTTTCTTTGGGGGCAAGGTAATAATCGTAGAAGGAGATACTGAATATACGGCCTTCAATTATATAAAGGCAAAAAAACCTCTTGAATATAAGGACATACATATTATCCGTGCCAGGGGAAAAGCCACCATTGTCTCTTTAGTTAAAATTTTGAACCATTTTGGCTCTAGCTATTCAGTTCTACATGACAGTGACACTCCGTTTACGAAGAATGGAGACAAGAAAAATCCTGCTTGGGGAAACAACCCAAATATTCTGACAGCCATAAATGCAAAGCCCGTTGAAACAAAATCAAGACTACTTGCTTCTCTCCCTAATTTTGAACAAGCATTTTTTGGTGAAGCGATTGAAACAGAAAAGCCATATAATGCCTTAGCTACTATTTCGGAAGATGATGCTAAATTTAAAATCGTTGAAACTTTACTGCAAGCATTAATCGATCATAATGCAGAAATCCCTATAAATTGTGCGGAGTGGACTACAATCGAGGATCTACAAGTAAAATTAGATGCTTCACTTTCATAATATTATTCATTTTAAGCCCATTTTTTTACAGGATCGGATTGCAACAATCCTGGATATTGTGCCATTTTAGAGTTGATTTTTAAATACTACCTGCCATACTTAAACAGTCGGGTATTATTAAATTAAGATAATGCTTACAGATACCTTTACAGAGGCTTTTATTGAAGTCTTGAAAATATGGTAAGGAGGTCGTTGGATAGCACAGGTTTCTTTTCCTAAAAATGCAATTCCGTCCTTATTTACCAAGCTATTTTGCCAGAATGGGTTCGCTCTCACTGCTTTTAAGGAGAGGGTCGTTGGTTCGATTCCAACCGGGCGGACAATAGTTAATGTTATCAAGATATTTTGGCAAAAAGGCTGTTTTGAAGGGCCATGTCCCGTGGTAAACAGGCCCTTGGCTCGGATAAAAGTTGCTAAAAAGGTGTTCTGCAAGCAAGGCAAACACATGGATATTGAAATCCTGTCGCAAAAATTCTGTGATTATTCGCTCACGATCAAAGGGTATTCAAAAGATACTATACGAAGATACAAGTATGTAACAAAGTGCTTCTGCCGTTTTTCAGGCATTAGCGAAATCAGCCAGGTAACTGATGAAAAAGTCAGGAACTTATTTTACCTCGGGAGAACGGAAAGGAGATGGTCGGTGAACACCTATATCATTTACCATAAAACCTTGC
>CAIYVS010000829.1 GCA_903929655.1 uncultured Bacteroidota bacterium
ATTTTAAAAATGTTCAGCGTCAATCTCTGATTGCAATGCAGTTTATCCTCACAAAAGTCGCAATACCTGACCATCATAAAACAACACATACACACTTCTCTACTTTTGCCCTGCCATACCATATGGTAAATAGTTTCACAAATGTGCTTTAATGCAAATTTTTAAATATCAACCAAAAATGAAAAAACTTTCAATTTTCGCCGCAATTGGCGGAGCAGCCTTATTATTAAGTTCTTGCGGTGCCAATTACTCTCTTATTTCAAACCACAACCTCAATTCCACACAGGTGCTGCTTGCATCCAACAACTTTAAAGTTATCGACACTGTTAGCGGCAGTTCAGAGGTTTTCTATATTCTTGGTATTCGCGACATGAATAAAAAAAGGCTCTATGATAACGCCTATTCTGCAATGATCACAAAAGCAAATCTGAAAGACGGGGCACGTGCATTAACCAACACAGTAACAGAAGAACATGTTTGGGGTGTACCACCTTTCTATTTTAAACGCACCATTACAGTAAGCGGCAATATTATTGAGTTTACAAAATAAGTAGGTAAATAAGTTTCATTTTACTTCCCTTCCGGGCAATGTCATTAAGTTAAGGAAAAAGCCTGAAAGGCTGATACGATTATAGCAAAATATAGAGTCAAAACAGGAGAACCCTGAAAGGGTGACATTATTCAATTACAACACAAATCCTTAACTTAATGACATTGCTACTTCCAGGTCTCCGCCTTTGAGACTTAGAAGTAGCTTCCTGGCATATCCTAAGTTCATTTTAATTTCCCCCTTATGCCCAAGCCCTGTGCGTTGGCGAAAGGGGGACCTGCATCAGCTTTGTGCGCAGGCAGGGGGATGTTTTTCTACCAAAAATGTGAATATCTTTTTTTTTAAAACACCCCAAAATCCTACCTTTGTCATGAAATTTGACACTATTAAAACCTCCGGTTCTTTGACATTTCCTATTTTTAATTTCTCATGTGAATTTTTTCATTAAATTTAATATCAATTAATTGAAATTCAATAACTTAATCTATTTACTTCATGTGAAAAATACGTGAAACTGATGGGAAAATACGGGAAAGTATGGGCACTTTTAGGAAAATAATGAGAACTTTTCTGCACGGCCGCATTCTTAATACCCAACATATTTATGACCACGCCGACAGGAATAAAAATTCGCGTTTTCTACTGCCAGTCCCGCCAACGGCGATTGGGTTTCTGCGGAAAATCAATGTCCGAAACATCAAAAAAGTCTGACATTTTGAAAAATTTAATAAAATTTGATAATCAATTACTTACAATCAAGTTACTGCATTTCAATGTCCGGTTTTTTAAAAAATGTCCATAGATATTATCCATTTTTTCAGACTAAGACATTTTATCTCATGAGATAAAGAAAGGATAAAGATTGCATCAACAAATTTTGGCATTCCATTTATCCCCTAATCTAATGAATCCAAATTCTGACATGGATAAAAGGATAGAATCCCCAAAGCTATTTCACTTCTCTTATCAAATAAAATAATTTTTTTATATATGTGACAATCCTGAAAATTCTTAAATCCTGAAAATTCTGATCAATTTTTTACTTTTGCTCTTTGGCACCCATTTTGCCATTAAAATAATTAAGTTTCTTTTCATGACCGATAATAACCGTTACAATCAACGTGGGGTTTCTGCCCAGAAAGAGGATGTGCACAAGGCAGTAGCTGCCCTTGATAAGGGTCTGTTTCCCAATGCTTTTTGCAAAATATACCCCGATTACCTGGCTGGCGATGCGGACTATTGCAACCTGATGCATGCCGACGGGGCAGGTACTAAATCTATTCTGGCCTACCTGTACTGGAAGGAGACGGGAGACCTGGGTGTATGGAAAGGTATTGCCATTGACAGTATTGTGATGAATATGGATGACCTGCTTTGTGTGGGGGCTACAGGGCCCTTTACTTATTCGTCCACCATTGGGCGCAATAAGCATTTGGTGCCGGGCGAGGTGATATCTGAAATAATAAACGGTAGCCAGGCATATTTTGACAGGCTGAAGGAGTATGGTATAGATATTTTCTTCCTGGGTGGTGAAACTGCGGATGTGGGAGATGTGGTGCGGACGGTGATCGTGGACGGGACAATGGCCTGCCGCATGCGCAGGGACAAACTGGTGACCACGGAAAAAATGCAGGCGGGTGATGTGCTGGTATCGCTGGCAAGTTATGGACAGGCTACTTATGAGGATGAGTATAACAGCGGTATGGGCAGTAACGGGCTGACGAGCGCCCGCCATGAAATGCTGAAAAAAGAGTATGCAAGGAAGTACCCCGAAAGCCTGGACCCTAATCTGCCAGATGAAGTTGTATATAATGGTTATCATGGGCTTACAGATGCTACCGAAACTAGTTTAGATGTAGGAAAATTGCTTTTATCCCCTACCCGCACCTATGCGCCGGTGGTGCTGGAGGTGCTGGCAAAGCATTTTGACAAGATACATGGCATCATTCATTGCAGTGGTGGCGGCCAGAGCAAATGCCTGCATTACCTGCCTGCGCCCTTCAGGGTGGTAAAGAATAATTTATTGCCTGCTCCCCCTCTTTTTAAAATGATACAGGCATCGGCGGGAACGGGCTGGAAAGAAATGTACCAGGTTTTTAATATGGGGCAGAGGCTCGAGTTTTTTACGGATAAGGATACGGCTAACGCAATTATTGAGATATCAGCACGTTATAAGATAGCGGCGCAAATATCGGGCTATGTGGAAAAAGCGGAAAAGAAGGAAGTGCTGATAGAAAGCGCATACGGAACATTTAGTTATACTTAAAATAGAATTCACAATTTACTAAAAACCAATTTATTATGACACTCATTAAACACCTGTTGGGTATTACAATGCTTTTAAGTTGTGGCCAGGTATTTGCCCAGGATAAACCGGCAGCAACAAACACAAATAGCGGCCTGCCAGCCAATATTATAGCTATTGCACCCGTACAGGCTTCGGAAGATGGGTGGGGCCTGGGCCTGAGTTATGAAAGGCGACTGGATAAAAATGGCATTTTATCTTTTTACGGAAATGTGTATGCTGCTTTTAATACCCAAAGCAATGTGAATGGTGGCGCTGCAACTGTTAGCCCCATGTATTATATATCTCCCGGATTGAAACTATACCCTACAGGTAATAATGGAAAAGTAAAATATGCTGTAGGACCATCTTTCGTTGTGGCAAGTGGCAGGGAAAATGAATATGATTATAACAATTATGTAACTTCTACTGCAAATCGCTTTACACTTGGGGTACTGGTTAATAACTCGGTGAATTTCAGCCCTTCTGAACATATTTATGCTGCGCTTGAGTTTGGCTTTGGTTGGTCTTATATCAATACCCTTGGGGGTACTGCTACTGATCAAAAAGGGCTGATACAGTTTGCTTTTAAGATTGGTTATAGGTATTAAAAGTAATGCCGTTTGAACATCTAAACTTGGCACAATATAATTGCCAATAGCCATCAGGTCGGGGGTATAATAAAGACAATATGATAATGGCTTTAGCCAAAATGATTTACCCTAAATTTAGATGTCCATTGGCATTACAACTCACCATATCCACAAAAAAACAGCCCAGACATCGCAATGCAGTTCTGGGCAAGCACTTCAGCCCAAAAACAATTTTAAAAAATTGTGAATATCTTCTTTTCAAAACACCCGCCGTTTTTGTAATTTTACGGCAAATTTCATCCCCATTCGGATGTGCTTATTTTGCCCATCACTCAATGGCATAAAGAATCAGGAAGATTGATTTTAAAAGAAGTTCTTTTATATACTGGCTATATCTGTGATTTCCCTCTTTTTTATTTCGGAGAACAAATCATATTTGTAAAAAAAATATTGTATTGCATTTTGGCTTTTGGCTCACGAATTTTACAAAATAGTGCCAAATTAATAAAAACAAA
>CAIYVS010000830.1 GCA_903929655.1 uncultured Bacteroidota bacterium
AGCAGCTTTGGGCATAAGTAAGGTATTTACATAATGAATATAATCAACAAACGTATTTCCCCTATGATCCTTTCCCATTTGTTAAAGTAAAGCTATCACATCAACTATTCAGTTTTTATTCATATATTTGCACTTTATTCATCCGCTGCGTTCCTACCTTTTATTAAGTATTACCCAGCCTTATTTTTTAATTATTATAAATGACATTTAAAGATTTAAATCTCCTTGCGCCCATATTAGAAGCGCTCCAAACTGAAGGATATACTCAGCCTACCCCCATACAAGAACAAGCTATTCCCATCATCCTTCAAAAGAAAGACCTGCTGGGTGTTGCCCAGACAGGCACCGGAAAAACAGCTGCATTCGCCCTGCCTATGCTGCAATTATTAAGCGCCGAACACAAAGAAAGCTATCTTCATATTAAAGCCCTTATTTTAACACCCACACGCGAACTGGCCATACAGATAGAAGAAAGCTTTGCAACCTATGGCAAACACCTGCAATTGAAACAAGCTGTTATATTTGGCGGTGTACCGCAAGGATCACAGGTTGCCAAACTCAGGGCCGGTATTGATATACTGATCGCTACCCCAGGCCGCCTGCTCGATCTTATGAACCAGAGATTCATCAACCTGTCAAATATCAGCTTCTTCGTATTGGACGAAGCCGACCGAATGCTGGATATGGGCTTTATACACGATGTAAAAAAAGTAGTAGCCAAGCTGCCGCAAAAAAGGCAAACATTACTGTTCTCGGCCACTATGCCTACTGAGATTCAGAAACTGGCTCATTCTATTTTACACAATCCTGAAAAAGTTGAGGTAACACCCGTATCATCTACCGTTGAAAAAATAGACCAGTCTGTATTTTTTGTAGAGACCAAAGAAAAGAAAAACCTCTTAGCTCATTTGCTGAAGGACCCTGCTATTAAATCTGGATTAGTATTTACCCGAACCAAACACGGCGCAGATAAAGTAGTGAAAGACCTGAGCAGGTATGGCATCACCGCAGAAGCTATACATGGTAATAAATCCCAGACAGCCCGTCAGCGTGCTTTGAGCAATTTCAAGTCCGGCAACATCCGCATACTGGTTGCAACAGATATTGCAGCGCGTGGTATTGATGTGGACGGCATAACGCATGTTATTAATTTCGACATACCGGAAGTTCCCGAAACTTATGTGCACCGTATAGGCCGTACTGCACGCGCAGGGGCAAGCGGCACAGCCTACTCTTTCTGCGACAGGGAAGAAATGACAGACCTGAAAAACATTCAGAAACTGATAAAACTCAATCTTCCTGTTAAAGAAAATCATCCTTTCGCTGCAGCTCCTCCTGGAATGGTGCATATCAACCTGCCTAAGAACAAGGAAGTTGTAAAAAGGCTGGATGCACATACCCCATCAAGGGATACGAATAAGCAAGGGTCAAACAGGCCACAGTCGAGAAGATGGTAATTAGTGTGGAAATATTTCCCTGTTGCGGCATTTCAAAAAAACAGTATAAGACTGCTGGTAATAGCTAATATTCATGGTACAGTTTTTGCACCTTTAAATAAAAAATAGCATTATGCGTAGTATCATAAGTTCATTAGCTGTTCTTGTCCTGTTATTAACAACATCATTTAAAGGCAAACAAACATTAACCATTATCAGTACTGACTTTACCGAAGGAGGTGTAATACCAATAAGATACACATGTGACGGTAAAGACATTAATCCCCCTTTACGTATAAGCGGTACACCAGATAATGCAAAATCCCTGGCCCTGATCATACAGGACCCTGATGTGCCTATAAAGGGCGGGTTCACACATTGGGTAATGTGGAATATACCACTCAACGGAAATATACCTGAAGATTATAAAGGCGCCGTGCAGGGCTATAACGATGCAAAAAAGAAAGGTTATATGGGTATGTGCCCCCCTACAGGCACCCATCATTATTACTTTAAAGTATATGCACTTGATAAAATATTAACCCTTCCTGCCAACACCGGGAAGGTTGATCTTGAAAAAGCCATGAAGGGCCATATCCTTGCCCAGGGCCAGATTCTGGGACTATATAAAAAAGGAGACTATGATATAAATAAGGATAAAAACAAGAAAACAAAATAGTCATTTATCTTCTTATATTTATCATGAAACCCATAACAAAGATAGCTTCTATAGTTTTTGGGCTTGTAGCCTTATTGCATCTTTATCGTCTCTTGTCTCATTTTCAATTGTCTGTATTTGGTTACGAACTGCCTTTATGGATAAGCGTAACGGGCTTCATTATAGCCTCTGTATTTTGTTGGGGATTATGGCAGGAATCTAAATCAATACCTATACAGAAAACATAGAGGTTTCACACTTTACAATGTTTCCCCTGGTAGTACTATATCGGGCTATTCAATGGTTTTGTGTATTTTTCCATTTCCATTGTTCCTGCCTTGATATGAGTATTGATAAGATAAAAATCGAAACGTTTTTAGAACTGACAAAACAATACCCCGTTTTTGATGTGCGGAGCCCTTCAGAATATGCTCATGCACACATACCGGGCGCATACAATTTACCCCTGTTTAATGACGAAGAAAGAAAAGTAGTTGGTACAGCATATAAACAACAAAGCAGGGAAGATGCTATAAAAACGGGCCTGGACTATTTTGGCCCGAAAATGCGCAAAATGGTGGAAGAGGTAGAAACTATAATAAGTCAAAATTCAAAACTCAAAACTCAAAACTCAAAATCCGTACTCGTCCATTGCTGGCGGGGAGGTATGCGCAGTACTGGTGTGGCATGGCTTTTAGATCTTTACGGTTTTAAAGTCTATACTTTAATAGGCGGCTACAAATCGTTTCGCAACTGGACAATGAGCCAGTTTGAAAAACCTTACTCTTTTAGGGTACTGGGAGGTTATACAGGATCAGGTAAAACGATCGTACTGAAAGAACTGCTAGCCCGGAAGGAAACCATTATAGACCTGGAAGGCATTGCACACCACAAAGGCTCTGCTTTTGGCGATGACGAAAATGATCCGCAGCCCGGCCAGGAAATGTTTGAGAACCACCTGGCTTTAGAAATTCACAATGCAAAGATCAAAAGCCCGGATATGCCTATCTGGCTGGAAGATGAAAGCCAGCGCATAGGCCTTGTAAATATTCCTACTGCCTTCTGGAAAACAATCCGGGATTCCCCGGTCTATTTCCTTGATATACCTTTTGAGGAAAGATTGGATTATATTACTAAAGAATACAGCCAACAGGGAAAACCCAAACTCGTAAACGCTATCATCCGCATTCAAAAAAGACTGGGTGGACTGGATGCAAAAAACGCCATTAATTACCTGCTTGAAAATAATTATAAAGAATGTTTCAGGATATTGCTGAAATACTATGACAAACACTATAAAAAAGGCCTGGAACAACGCGAAAACCTTACATCTCTTCTGCACAATATCAAATGCGATACAGTAGATGCTACCTTAATTTCAAAAACACTAATGAGCGAAAAAATAACAGCATGACAGAAACGATACTAAGTGAAATAAAACTTACAGAATTTTCGCACGGCGGCGGTTGCGGATGTAAAATTGCACCATCAGTACTTGAAAAAATACTGCATACTAATACTGCCCTGCCCGATAATGACAAATTACTGGTGGGTAATAGCTGTAAAGATGATGCAGCGGCCTATGACCTTGGCAACGGAATGGCGCTCATATCCACCACCGATTTCTTCATGCCCATAGTAAATGATCCTTATAACTTCGGGCGCATTGCAGCGGCTAATGCTATAAGCGATGTGTATGCAATGGGCGGCAAACCTATAATGGCAATAGCCATCCTGGGCTGGCCGGTAAATAAATTGCCTGTTGAAATTGCACAGAAAGTATTGGAAGGCGGAAGATCTGTTTGTGCAGAAGTCGGCATAGCCCTTGCCGGTGGCCACAGTATAGACTCCACAGAGCCTATTTTCGGGCTGGCCGTGAATGGACTGGCAGCAATAGCAAACCTGAAACGAAATAATACAGCCAAAGAGGGCGACTTGCTTTTCCTTACTAAACCGATAGGCACTGGGTTATTATCCACCGCCCAGAAAAGAGGCTTGTTGAAAAAAGAACACGAGACCATATTGGTCAAACAAATGACAACCCTGAACAAAGCGGGGGAAGCCTTAGGCAATATACCCGGAGTTCATGCTATGACAGACGTTACAGGTTTTGGCCTGATGGGGCACCTGGTAGAAATGGCGGAAGGTTCAGGTCTCTCTGCCGAATTATACTTCTCTGCAGTTCCCTTTATAGAAGGTGTGCAGGAATACCTGGCCCTAAAAACAATACCCGACTCCACCTCCAGGAACTGGAGTTCCTATAGTACAAAAATTTCTTTCGAACCCGGCGTAAATGTGATGGACGCATTTAATTTACTGCCAGACCCACAAACCAACGGAGGGCTTTTAATTGCTGTGGATCCTTCATGCGTAGACGAGGTGAAAAATATTTTTCAAAGATTTGATTTGCAATATTTTATGAATCCTATCGGAACTATTGTAGGAAATGCTCTAAAAACAATAATTGTAAAACAATAACTCAATAAATCGGCTAATACTTAAAGAGTTTTGCTTTTACAATAAAGAAACAATACATTTGATTATATAAAAATGTTAATTGAGTAAGCTAAAAGCATTTCTTTAGTCAATGATGCGAAAAGACCGGAATAACCTTATTGTAGTTTTCTTACTGTGTTGCGGACTTGTATTTATATTTTTCCTATATCGGGATCTTCATATAGATTCAATCAAGCTTATTTTCTATTCTTTAATTATTGCAAGTCCGCTTACCTTTTTCCTCTATATTCTTAAAAAACCGCTTAAAAGGTTAATTCGCCGCTTTTCAAACACCAAGTACAGGAAAATGAAGACAAAAAGAGATAAGGAAAGAATTGTCAGTAAGCGTTGATGCCATTATTCTTGTTCTTTCCCTCCAACTGGTCGCAAGCGGCTTTACTCCCCAACCTGAAATTAACGGGAATATTTGCTTTTTGCAATTTCAGCTCCTGCCTGCAAAAGAAACCAAAGCCCTGTGTATAAAAATCAGGAGCAAGAGTCTGTATATTTTGTTTGAATGATATGTCGGGTTTAGAATTCATTAACTTAGTGGATGGTTTATCCTGTACCGGATGCTTCAATAAGGTTTGTGCATTTGTATTATTTACAAAAAACACCATTATAAACAGGCACTTTAATAAGACATTAAAGTAATTCGGGCCGATATTTTTTATTTCAAGGCGCATGTAATTTTGAATAAATTAGCCGGTTTCATAATAAAATTACGGATAAAAGATGAATGCGATACAATCTAATCCGTCTAATTATGTATTTTTGAAAATATGGACG
>CAIYVS010000831.1 GCA_903929655.1 uncultured Bacteroidota bacterium
AAAAAAAATTACAATTTACGATGGCCTGCATTTTGATATGTACAGTATTATGCAGTAGTACGCTTACATTAAAGGCCCAGGCAATACATTATATTATTGGCATACAGGGCTCTAACCAAATAGGGGATATTACGAGGACTTTATCGGATGGTTCCAGTATTATTGCAGGCTATAGATACAGAGGGCCTATTACAAGTGCCGATATGATCTTAATGAGGGTTAAGAGCGGACGAGTAGTATGGGCGCAGCAATGGGGTAACCCTGGAGGGACTGATTTTGTGCAGGACATGACTATAAGTGGTACTCCCAACGATCCCAACGGGGATATTATTCTTGTTTCAGCAGAGCATAATCCCAATATCTCTAATGTCACAGGTACAATAGCAGGCGTTTATAGGTTCAGATCAAGCACAGGTGCTTTAGTAAGACAAAACCATTTTTGGGGTGCCGGACCTTCCTTCTCAGGTGATGCTATACTTAAAAGCGTTTGTGAATTGACCAAAGGCGGGCATATAGTGGCTGCCGGTTATTGGAAACATGGCACAACAACTAATGCTTTAGTAGTCACTTTTAATGCAGACCTTACATATATCTTCCATGATGTATTAAGCAATGTCCCAAAGCAGGGAGGGAACCATTCTCACATATTTACTGGTGTAGTTGCAGATGTTTCGCATACTTCCCCGGCTCGTGTATTGTTATGCGGGGCTGATTTTGATGCCTCTTTTAGTAAATCAATAATTATATCCTACACCCCGCCTCCCGGCCCTTCACATGTCAGCGGTGTTTTTAATTCCTATACCGTATATAATATCCAGGATGGCACCAAGAAGCATTCTGCATTTACACAGCTATTTTATGCCCATAAAGATATTCACAATGTTCATGCCAATGACAGGTTAATGCTTGGAGGCACACTATCTGATGATCATTTATTTGCAACCAATTCAGAACAGTTTACTTTTTCTTCAGATCCATCGGGTACTGCAGCTATTGGTATTCACGGCTTGAAGAACCACAGTACATTTGTTAACACTTCACACATTTATCCTTATTTTTATTCTGCAAGCGGTGATTTTCAATTATATACCTGTCAGAACCCTTTTTCTACAGCAAATGACCCGGTTTTAAATGGCGACATCCCTGTTCTGACAGGTGTAATAACCAATATATCTTCTCTTAACAGCGGAATTACCACCTTTTCAAGGTCGAGTTATGTTTTGGCTCGCGGAAATGTTTCAATATTAGATACCAGGCGAGATAATTCTTTAGGATATGCAGTTGGTGTTGTCGATCAGTATATTGGTACAGATAAATACATGTATTATTCCATTTTCAATCCCCTCTATAACAAAACTACCGGCCTTTTTCTTCCTCACTGTGGTTATCATGATTCAACTATAACTTTTAATACCTTACAAGGGCCCAGTTCCACACTCAGCTTTCCTACCTCTAAATACAATTGTCATGAAGGTGACAATTTAACAACTGCAGATATCACCGATTCGGAGATTGTTGACTTTTGTGGAACAGCTCCTGTAGACATTGGCACAAGTACTACCGGAGGGGGTGTTTTAGGGCTCTCCTTTGTTGTTACCAATTATTCAGGTGGCAATGTTGGTTATGGTTTCAATGTGGTTGTAACGCCAGATTCCGGCTGGACCCCTGTTACTTATACATGGAATGGGCCTGCAGGACAATTTATTAATCCAAACCAACAGAATACAGATCAATATCCCAATTTTATATTACAGGCTGGTACCTCAGCAACCGTTTCAGTGGATGTACTTTTAACAGATGGCAATAACAATTTCGTCACTTTGCAGGGAATGAATACTGTTACTGCTCCTGGCTGCGGTTCTGTTTCTGTCGATCCTGGAAACACGTCGGCAAACTGGGGATGTAATTTTGCTCCTGTTGCGACTGTGACTCCCGATCTCGGATGGAATGTTGCTAATTATACCTGGAATGGACCTGCAGGGCAATTTGTAGATGTAACCCCTAATAACCAGGACACATATCCCAACTTCACATTACAACCCGGTGCTGCGGCCTCTGTTTCTCTTACAGTGCATTTAAATGATGGGCTGGGAGATGATTGTTATATGTCAGATGTAGTTCCCTCAATGGGCTGTCCTTCAAGCTGTGGTAATACTGTGCAGCTTACTCCTACGGTCACACCAGACCCGTATGGAAATTGTACGGTTTCAACTTCTGCTGCTGTGAGCCCTGATCCAAACTGGGTGGTGGTAGATTATAATTGGGATGGTCCCGCTGGTACTTATACTGATGTAACATCCAACAACACAGATATGTACCAGAATTTCACATTGCAACCCAATGCATCTGCCCTTGTTTCAGTTTCAGTTGATCTCACCGATATTTATGGCTACGGCGATATTTGTACCATATCGCAGTCAATTATACCTACATGCCAGATAGTTTCCAATAGGCAAAATAACAATAATTCAGGCTTAAATAATTTTCAGTTGCCAAAAT
>CAIYVS010000832.1 GCA_903929655.1 uncultured Bacteroidota bacterium
ACAGGAATCGAACCTGTATCAAAAGTTTAGGAAACTTCTATTCTATCCATTGAACTATGAGACCAAACTTGTAAAGAGCTGCAAAAATAGGGTTCTAATTAAAAGAAGGCAAAAAAATTATTGCCATTTTAAGGTATAGAGCATACGCATGATGTCTGCTTTTAAAAAATCGTTCAGGGGTTTTAACGAGTCGGCATTGGGGGTTACATCAAAATAGAGGGCACCCCTTAAAAAGTGTTTAACAGAGTCTGTGGCAATAAACTGGCATGCAGAGGCTGCATCGCCGCCTATATTATACAGAACACCGCTTACGCCGTTAGGGTTCCTGAACTTGTTATCGTCTATGTAATCTGCTTTTTTAGAATGGTAAAATGACATCTGGTGGGCATCTTCCAGTAATTTTCCCAGGGGTTGTTTGGCAGATATTTCTTTATAGCTTATGTATAGTGTGCCGCCGATGCTTGGGAAAGTAATATTGATCCAGTAAGGATTTTCAGGTTTTTCGCCAAAAAAGGAGGTATCTCTTATTATATTGGCATATACCGGGTACTCAAAATAATAGGGGTATTCAGGTTTATTAAATGCCCGGTAAGCATGCTGCGGGGTATCTATTAAAAAATAGCCTGCCGGTTTTGGGGCATAGGTTTCCGGGGTGCAGGCGGAAAGCAATATTACAAACAAAGAAAAAAGTAAAATATGACGTAGCATAGGGTCAAAAGTAGTTGAAAAGCTGAAAAGGTGAAAATGATAAAAGGTTAAAAAGCCTAAAAGGGCTTATTCAATTATGCGTTGGGGTGTTTTTTTGTTATTTTCGCGCTTTAATTAGTAAATTTTCTACAATGTCGGATCAATTACAACCAGAACAGCAATTAAACATAGAACTTTCGGAAGAAATGGCGGATGGTGAATATGCCAACTTAGCTATTATAACACATTCATTTGCAGAATTTGTAATTGATTTTGTGAATGTGATGCCGAATGTTCCCAAAGCCAAAGTAAAATCACGTATCGTTATGACGCCGCAGCATGCCAAAAGGCTGATGCGTGCGATGGTGGATAATGTGAAACGTTTTGAGGCGCAATATGGTAATATAAAAGACCAGGAATCTATTAACCTGCCGTTTAACTTTGGTGCACCGCCGGCACAGGCATAATTTGATTGGAAAAATACGCTACTCTAAGCAGATGAATGATAAGATACTCATACTCGATTTCGGATCTCAATACACTCAACTTATAGCGCGGAATATCCGTGAGCTGAATATTTATTGTGAGATACAGCCATGCACAAAGCCTATTCAGTATGATGCATCTATGAAGGGGATCATATTATCCGGGAGTCCTTTTTCTGTAAATGATGCCAAAGCGCCCAAGCCGGATATTAAGGAAATGGCCGGGCATTTGCCGGTGCTTGGTATATGTTATGGCGCTCAACTGATAGCACAGCAATCGGGTGGGGAAGTGGCAAAGTCATCGCACAGGGAATATGGAAGAGCCCATTTGCAGCATGTGCTCTCTGACCCATTCTTTGCAACAATTGAGGATCATTCACAGGTATGGATGAGCCATGCAGATACTATTAAAAGGTTGCCGGAAGGATTTACATTAATTGCCAAAACCCAGAGCATTCCTGTGGCGGCTTATAAGGCCAGTGCTGATTATGCAAAAAATGTGGTTTATGGTATCCAGTTTCACCCGGAAGTAACCCATAGCACGGAGGGAAGACAATTCCTGAAAAATTTTGTGGTAGATGTTTGCGGTTGTAAGCAGGACTGGACTCCCGCTGCTTTTATACATGAGACCATAGAGCGCATTAAAAATGAGGTGGGTAACAAGAAGGTGGTGATGGCTTTGAGTGGAGGCGTAGATTCCACAGTTGCTGCAACACTGATACATAGGGCAATAGGTGATAAGCTATATTGCATTTTTGTGGATAACGGCCTTTTGCGTAAAAATGAATTTGAGCAGGTATTGGATGGCTATCGTCATTTGGGACTAAATATTAAAGGCGTGGACGCCAAAGAGCGTTTTTACAGGGAGCTGAAAGATGTTTCTGATCCTGAAAAGAAAAGAAAGATCATAGGGCGCTTATTTATTGAAGTATTCCATGAGGAGGCTGTAGCGCTAAAAGATGTAAGTTTCCTGGGACAGGGTACTATTTACCCGGATGTAATAGAATCGGTATCTGTAAACGGCCCTTCGGCTACTATAAAATCACATCATAATGTAGGTGGCTTGCCGGAGATCATGCATCTGTCGCTGGTAGAGCCTTTGCGTTTCCTGTTTAAAGACGAAGTGCGTAAGATAGGCAGGGAAATGGGCATGGATGAGGTGTTTATTGGCAGGCATCCGTTTCCGGGTCCGGGTTTAGGTATCCGTATACTGGGTGCGGTTTCTGAAGAAAAAGTAAAATTATTGCAGGAGGCAGATGCCATTTATATTCAGCATTTGCGGGATAGCGGTTTATATCACCATGTTTGGCAGGCCGGTGCAATTTTATTGCCGGTGCAAAGTGTAGGTGTTATGGGCGATGAACGAACCTATGAATATACAGTTGCATTAAGGGCCGTAACATCGGTGGATGGTATGACTGCAGACTGGGCGCATCTTCCTTATGAGGATCTTGCAAAAATTTCAAATGACATTATCAATCATGTAAAAGGGATCAACAGGGTTGTATATGATATCAGTTCAAAACCGCCTGCTACGATAGAGTGGGAATAAACTTTATTTAAACAGCATGAAGTGCAGATGCCGCATTGTTTTTATTGTATGTCTGCTGGTCATTTTTACACCGCACAGTTCGCAGGCTCAGTTCTGGAAACGGTGGTCTAAAAAACACAGGCATTCCAAAACGGACTCTGTGGCTGCGAAAAAGGTAGTGGGCTCTGCTAAGAGGAAGACTGAGATAGATTATCCACCTACACAAATAAAAACACATTACAGGATAGACCTGCTGGCAGCCTTATATCTTGATGAACTTGTGCAGGATAATAAGCCGGTAAATAATGGAAAGGTTACGGAAAAGGCATCTGCGGGCGTGGAATTTTATAAGGGGATGAAGCTGGCTGCTGATACACTGAACAATCTGAATTACCAGATAGACCTTTATGTTCATGATATTACTGATTCGGTTAAGAGTATCAGTAATCTGATCGCTGCACGTGAGTTGACTTATTCAGACCTGATAATCGGGGTTTTGCAAACTAAGGACATCCCTACCATTGCGAATTTCGCAAAGGATAACCATATCAATTTCATTTCTGCTTTATCACCTTTTGATGCGGGAGTAGCCAATAATCCTTATTTCACTTTGCTGCAACCCTCACTGCAGAGTCATTGCGAGCATATAAAGGGAACACTCGCAAAGCGTTATCCTAAAAAGCAGGTCCATCTTTTTTACCGTAATACTTCATCTGTTGATGAAGCCGCCTACAATTATTTTTCGAAGAATGATAATGGCGTCAATTTTAATAAGGTGAACTTTGCTGCAGAGCCGGAAATGGGTAAGCTAAAACCTTTGTTTGACAGCACACAAGTGAATGTAATTGTGATGGCTTTCTTTGATATTGCATATGCTGAGAAATTGCTAAACCAATTATCTGAAGCTTTCCCTGATTACCGGTTTGAGGTTTATGGTATGCCTTCATGGAAGTCGATGAGCTTACTGCGCAAAAAAGATTCTCTGCCCAATATGGTTATTGACATCAGTGAGCCTTTTAATTTCGAACATGGTTCGAAGCAAATACGGAGCATAGAAAGAATGTACAGGAAGGAGTTTGGCGGCAGGCCCGGCGAGATGGTCTTCAGGGGCTATGAGACCATGTTGTGGTATGCATACCTTTTGAAAAAATACGGCACGATCTTCAATACAAAAATGGGAGATAATAGCGGAGCCCCTTTTACCAGGTTCCAGGTTAAGCCCAAGTGGAATAAGGACTTAGAGCTACTATACAATGAGAACCTGCATGTGTATTTATACAGATATCAAAATGGTTCCTGTAAAGTGGAATAGATTTGCCGGATTATTTTGAGGATGAAAAAGCTTGAGTAGATTCTGTTTCTACAGTATTGCCATCATTTTTTTGCTCTACTAATGCATGGTTTTTTGCAAGCCTTTTATGACGGGTATAATACAGGAAACTGAATAATGCCATTGCAACCAGGATGATGGATGCGAGGGCAATATTAATGTTTTCATCCTGCACATATAAAGCGATCGTAATAATCAATATGTTGGAAAGAAGCAGGATAACCACTGTTTCTGAATGTGTGAAGCCTGCGTCCAGCAGTAAATGGTGCAGGTGTGTTCTGTCTGCCATGAAGGGTGATCTGCCTTTTCTTGCCCGGTTAATGAATACCCTGAAGGAATCGAAAACGGGCACAAAAAGTATGGATAATGCCACAATGAGCATGCCTTTTTCAGAATGCACAACGGCTGTTAAGGGAGAGCCCGGATGGTAAGAGTTGACAGCGAGTATGGCCAGAACCGAGATATTAAAACCAACAAATAAGGAGCCGGAATCGCCCATGAAAATTTTGGCAGGGGCTATATTAAAACGCAGGAAACCAATGGTTGCCCCCATAAGGCTGATGGCAATGCATGCAGCGCCCACATTACCGCCTGCCACAAGGCAAATGCCCAGGCACAAGGAACATAAGACAGTGATGGAGCCTGCAAGGCCGTCGATACCATCAATAAGATTGATGGCATTTGTAATGAATACACAGCCTACTATGGAAAAAATAATACCTACTACTCTTGGCAATTCGTAAATGCCAAAAATGCCATGTAGTGATGTAAGGTGAATATCGGCAAAATAAATAGTGATGACAGCAGCCATAAACTGGGCAATGAATTTGCTGTAGGGGTTTACACTTGCAAGGTCATCGTAAAGGCCGGTAAGGAATAATACAAAAGAGGATGCTATGATAAAGTGCAGTTGGGGAAATCCACTTAGTTCCGGCTTGCTTTCAGGGCTTATAAAAAGGGCAATGGTGATGATATAGCCAAAGAAAATGCCCATACCGCCAATATTGGGGGTAATAGTATGGTGTAGTTTTCTTTTATTGTCGGGGACATCAAAGAGTTTTCTTTTTTTTGCAATATAAATGATTCTCGGAATGGATATCAAGCTCAAAATCAAACCATCCATAAAGATAGTGAGGTATAGCAGGTATGTTTGATATGGGACCATTCCGGTATCTATGCTGTTTAGCTAAAGTATTGGGCGATTGTTAAATATTATTTCTTAATGATAACCAAATCTACAATTTTTATTGCAGTGATTTTATTAAAGCCAGATAGTCTTTATGTCAATTTTTTTTCTGTATTGATATTTTTTAAAAGGGCCATTATTCTTGAAGCTGCGTAGCCTTCCCACATATAGGGTATATTTCCCCGTTTCCAGTTGCCACTAAATAATTTTTCTAAAGCTGTTGTCATACCATCTGCGTCTGATACCAGTTGGTTAGTGCCGACGATAAATGTTTCGGGCAGGTCTTTATTGGCGCCTAAAGTAATGCATGGAATATGTAAAGCAGTTGTTTCTTCCTGTATACCTGTATAGTCCGTTACTACTAATTTGGCGTTTTCGAGCAGGAAGATAAACTGGGGATATTCCAGTAAATTGGTTGCATATACTGCAGGTGGTTTCAGGCCGGCGGCAGTAAGTAGTTTAGCGCCGGCCATATCAGTAGGGAAAATAAGAGGCATACCCTGTGCTGAGTTTATTATTCTTGCCAGCATTTCTTTCAACAAGAGTGGTTTCATGTTTTGGCTGCGGTGCAGGCATACCAGTATATAGTTTTGGGCTTTTAATTTGATCTTGCTCCAGAAGTGAGGCTGATCGAATAATTGCCTGATCTTGTTCATGGTATCTATACGGGGATTGCCTACAAAAAATATCTTTTCGTCGGGCACACCCATTTTGCGCAGGTTTGCATTGGCGCTGTGAGAGGGGGTGAAGTAATAGTCTGTGATAGAATCGGTGAGCACGCGGTTAATTTCGTTGGTGGCTGTGGGGTCATTATTTCTAAGGCCGGAATCTATATGTGCAATTGCCAGCTGGTATGTTTTTTTTGCGGTAATGGCGCAGGCAATCGTGGCATTTGAGTCGCCGGTGATGAGTACAAGACGGGGTTTGCCCAGGGAGAGTGCTTTCTGATAGCGCATCATTACAATTGCGGTTTGTTCTACATCTGATATGCCTTTGCCTGTTTCGAGGTTGATATGGGGCCTGGGGATATTGAGCTGTTCGAAAAAACGCTGAGACAGGTTTTTATCGTCGTAATGACCTGTGTAGATGAGGCGGTAGCGGATATTGCTACCTTTATTTTGCTCTTTCCGGATAGCGTCTATAACAGAAGCTATTTTTATGAAATCTGTTTGTTCTGCCGCGATAATGTCAATCAGCATATAGTATTAATTCCTGCTGCTCTTGTTTTGTTTTGTCGTGGTCAAGATACGTAAATATTTAAGATTGGAGATTTGTGTTTTTTGATTGTTTATGTCTAAGGCCTTATGAAATTTGCTGAAACTGGATTGAAATAAAAAAAAGGAAAATGTGAGACTTATGTTAAGGCTTTTTTTCTTTGAATTTCAGTGATAATCTTCAAAGATCGGATGGTGTGGAGTAGTTACATATTTTGTTGTCTTATTGTATATTGTGTGTAAATGGTCTCTTATGGCTACAGATATACCTATACATGATTTTTTAAAGGATGATTCGAGCAGTATCCCTTTTAAATACATTCCCCTTGACTCCCGTTCAAGCTATGACACTACTTTGCCGCACAGGCATAACTATTACGAGATATTGTTTTTTGTAAAGGGGGGTGGGCACCATGTAATAGATTTTAAGGATTTTGCCATTAAAGATCATAGTATTCATTTTATTTCGCCAGGCCAGGTGCACCAGTTAAAAAGGGATGAAAGTTCTTTTGGAACCATATTGATATTTTCGCGTGACCAGTTTTATATGAATTCCGATACAAAGGATTCTTTATTTAATTATCCTTTTCTGAACAATAATTTCATTCCTGTTATTCATCTCGATGCAAACGAGGAAAGTGATCTGAAAAAGGTGTTAGACCAGATTGCTGACGAATACCATAATGAAAATTGTTCACTCCATATGATACAGGCATATGTACAGATCATTTTGCTGAAAAGCCTGAGAATATTTGAGCGGCAATATACTGATTGGAAACACGCAGCTCATACCCAATTTTATGATTTCAGGCTACTGGTTGAAAAGGAATTCCGGGTGCATAAATTACCGGCTTACTATGCCGATAAGATGCATATTACAGAACGGAAACTAAATGAAATATGTAAGGATGCAAGCGGCCACAACGTGAGCAATTATATTAAAGAACGCATATTGCTGGAGGCCAAAAGGCTTTTGTATAATTCAGACAGCAGAATCAATGAG
>CAIYVS010000833.1 GCA_903929655.1 uncultured Bacteroidota bacterium
ATCAACTAATCAACTAATCAACTTTAAAAGCCTACCTTTGCGACTTATATTTAAACAGTTCTTTATTTAATGACATCTTTTTCATCCTTCCCGATGCGGGAAGAACTGGCTCGTGCGATATCCGACATGGGCTTTGAAACGCCGACGCCGATCCAGCAAAAAGTAATCCCACAGCTTTTATCTCAACCAATTGACATAATAGGGCTTGCACAGACTGGTACTGGTAAAACAGCAGCCTTCGGACTGCCACTACTGCACCATACTGACCTGGCGCAGAAACATGTACAAACGCTTGTACTAAGCCCCACCCGCGAACTCTGTATGCAGATACAAGAGGAGCTGCACCGTTATGGCGCACATATGAAGGGTTTACGTATTACCGCAGTTTATGGCGGTGTACCCATCATGGGCCAGATACGCGAGGTGAAAGCCCACCCGCAGGTTATTGTAGCAACTCCCGGCCGTCTTATAGACCTCCTGGAGCGTAAGGCACTGAGCCTGGACCTGGTAAAAACCGTGGTGCTGGACGAGGCCGACGAAATGCTGAACATGGGTTTTCGCGAGGATATTGATTTTATCCTGAAGAATACCCCTGCGCGTGAACATACATGGTTATTCTCGGCAACTATGAGCAATGAAGTGCGTGGCATAGCCAAACGCTTTATGAAGAAATGGGAGGAATTCTCTGCCGGCGCAGCCAATGTGACCAATGAGAATATCGACCACCAATACTTTGTTACCAATCACCACAACCGTTTTGAGACCCTGCAGCGTTTGCTGGATTTCGCACCCGGCATTTATGGCATCATCTTTACACGCACCAAGCAGGACTGCCAGGACGTGAGCGAAAAACTGATGAAGCAAGGTTACCACGTCAGCCCCTTACACGGCGATATGGACCAGAAGATGCGAAGCAAGGTAATGGAGCGCTTTAAAAACAAACAATTACAGGCCATTGTAGCTACCGATGTGGCTGCACGTGGTATAGATGTAAATGATATCACCCACGTTATCAATTATGAATTGCCAGATGATCCTGAAGTATATACCCACCGTAGCGGCCGTACCGCACGTGCAGGTAAATCAGGTATATGTATGTCTATCGTATCCCCTAAGGAAATATCTAATATCCGCCAGATAGAGCGCCTTGTAAAACAGCGTTTTAACAGGAGCGATATTCCGGATGGCGCCGAAGTGGTCCGCAAGCGTTTATTCTTTTATTTAGAGCAGATAGCCCATGCGGAACCACAGGAAGATTTTGCCAAATTGTACCAGGACAGCATTCATGAGCAATTTGAAGGCATGGAAAAGGATGAACTCATCCGCCGCTTGGTATGGTTGCAACTGAAAGACACCATTAGCAATTACCAGGATTCCGAAGACCTGAATGCAGGATATGAAAGCAAGGAACGCGGCAGGGGCTTTGGCAACCGCAGCGTGCGCATGTTCATCAATATAGGCCAGAAAGACGGCATCAACAGCCCCGAACAATTACTGAAATTCATTATAGAATCTACAGATGTTGAAGCCGGCATGATAGACCGTGTAACGGTGCGTGAAATGAGCAGTTTCTTTAATGTGGCATCTACAGCAGCAGAGTTTTTACAATCTACATTATCTACCAAAAAGTTAAAAGGCAGGAAAGTGCGGGTGGAAGAAGCCGAGCAAAGCAGTGGCGGAAGAAGCAGCGGAGGCGGCAGGGAACGTTTTGGTTCAGGTCGCGGAAACTCTTCCGGGTCAAGGCGTTCAGACGATTCCAGGCCATCGTATGGCAGGGGCGAAAGAAGCGAAAGCCGTGGTGAAAGCAGGGGCAGTTCACAGAAGTTTAACAAGAGATATTAAGTTAAAGTGTAATAATATCTTGCTTTTCAGATACTGAGAGCTTACCTTTGAATGAATAAAATTTTGAGTATGAGGCTGAACTTACTATTTATTGTTTTACTGTCTACAAGTTTCGGACTACAGGCCCAGGCTGCACATAAGCCAAAGTCTGCCGACAAGAAAGGTGTAGCCAGCTACTACCACGAAAAATTTGAAGGCCGCAAAACAGCCACAGGCGAGGTTTTTGACAATGATAAGTTTACCGCAGCCAGCAATAAACTGAAACTGGGTACTTATGTAAAGGTTACCAACCTCAGTAATGGCAATATTGCCTATGTGCGCATCAACGACCGCATGGCGCCAACAAATCACCGACTGATAGACTTGGCAAGTGTTGCGGCTGATATGCTCGATTACATTGAAAATGGTGTTGCCAAAGTGAAGGTAGAAGTGGTGAACGAAATGGAAGGTAAAATGGGTATCCTGGCAGAAAGCAATATTCACAGAATCATAAAGAATGAATTATAACAAAGCGCTGCGCTACAAAGAAGAACAGGCTGCTTAAATTTTTAAGAAGTCCCGGTCTACCGGGACTTCTTAATATTAGTCATTGCCCCAGTCCCATGAATAAGGTAATACCACCAAGGCCACCGCAAAGCTTGTACTGCCAATAATAGACACAGAATTCGGACTGGTTGATGGAAGAGAGTTGTAGTCGCTATTGTTATCAGTCTGCAGGTATGCCCCATTTCTGAAAATGACCATTGTTTTCAGCTTAAAGCACACCCCCATGAAAAAGCTGAAATCTACTTTTACAAAAGGATCGAAGTTAAGCGAACCACCTCCATATTCTTTGTATCCGGCTATAAGGATATTAGGATAAAAACCTGCGCCGAACGTGATACCAGTTTTTTGCTTTTTATCCAGCATAGCATCTACGCCAAACTTATAGTCGAGACTCAATGCAACACCACCTTCATATACGCCACACGTGCCCGCACCACCACTTCCTAATTGGTCCTTCTGTATTTCAAATTTCGCTATGTAAAAGTTGCCGGCATAAGCAAAGGCCAGCATACTATTGTCTTTCATGGTTATGATGGGACAGAAGAGTCCCTCGGAAATACCAAATGTTGGCTTTAGGCTTATCTGGCTGCTGGCAGAATTGATCGCACTGATATTTCCGTTATTATCAAATGTCCTGTATACATGCGTAAATGTGGCAGTACCGAAGGGCATATAGATACCCATATCCGAACGCCACCAGGGTTTGAGGTTCATACCTCTTTCTTTTGCCTGGGCATACGTGATGCTGGGATGATAGTTATAAGTAGTATGGTAGCCAAAGCCATTATTGAACTGTGCTGAAGAGCTGAGCGGGCGCAGGATAAATAGGATACTTATCAGGGCAACGTAAATTGTTTTATTCATTATAGGTATATTTGCGGGCAAAATAGTAAAAATAATATTACGTAGTTAATTGTTTATAAAACATTTTTGTGATTATGGCGGAGGGGCTTTTTATAGATATTGTTAATGGAAAAGGACGAGGGGTATTTACAAAGAAACCAATACCCGCCGATACTGTTATAGAAGAAGCCCCAGTGATCGTTATGAGCGCCAAAGACCGGAAAATACTGGACCAAACCCTGCTGCACGATTATATATTTGAATGGCAGCCCGATGGTGCGAATATGTGCTGCATGGCCTTGGGCTGGATACCTGTATATAATCACTCCTACACGTCCAACTGCGAGTATTTTATGAACTATGAGGATAAGACCATGTGCATAAAAACCGTACGCGACATTGCTGCAGGCGAAGAACTCAGCATCAATTACAACGGGGACTGGGACAATACTAAACCAGTATGGTTTAGCACCAGCCCATAAAGCCCATTCAGAGGTTTGGAGTGTTTAATACAGTTTATATACCGGGTAAAGATTATAGTTGGGTTCAAAATGCGATGAATGGCGATAGACAAAGTCGAGCTGGGCGGCCTTGTCGGCAGCAAATGCCGGGTCGTTTTTCTTTTTGTCCTGCAATTGTTTTGCCAGGGTTTTATTCTTGGCTAATATCCGGGCAGCTTCATCCTCAAATACATAATCGCTGTAGTACTCTTTCTGCTGCAGGATGGCATCAAAGAATCCCCACGCAAAAAAACCGTCAGAAGCCTCCGGCTCAAGTGATTCTACAATATAGCGCTGGCAAGGCTGGTCAGTACTTATTATAAAGTCACCCGCCCATAGTTTTACGCTTTTCTTTTCTTCAGTTACCTGCACATTTTTATGCAGATAGTGTTTCTCATACGGGTATGGGACTGTTTCATATTTTTCAATATGGTAGGCGACTACATCTACAGTAGTATCATTCTTTAATTTTTGCATTTTTACGCCGTTCCATCTCATCCTGTCCAATACATCTATCCAGCCTTGTTTTACGGCATAGGCTGCCGGCAGCGATACCTTCTTACTTGCTTTGAAATGATCGTAGAACGGCACTTTCTTTTCATAGGGTTTGTTGTGATCGTAATACAGGCGAGGTTGTCCTGAAACCTGGCTTGGCTTATAGCCGGCGGTATATCCTTTAAAATCTACTTCATCAAAACGTGTTGTGTCAGGTTTCCAGTCGATTGGAATTTGTATATTTTCTTTTAGCGGGGTTTCATCATTTAGCCTGGCTTTATGAATAGCTTCTTCATTCTTTGATGCAAAATCAATAAAGCTCTCCATTAAAGCATAAGTTGCCTGCACACGCTGGGCAAAGGGTTTAAGCATATGGGTTTCGGGTACAAAAGCAAAGCTGTGAAAAAGCGCTGCATAGCCAGAGGAGAAACGCGGAGGATCATAAAACTCTGTCCAGCCTGAATCGGGTGTAGTCTTAAAATTATTTACATAGGGCACCAGGTCATAGCCACGGTTTTTCATGTCCTTGTAAATAGCCGGCACCATGGTGTGGTACATATAGTCCCCCACTTCTCCGCCAAGTTTATCATGTTGGGTTGCCAATAAGGTCATAACATGCTGGTAGTCTGCCCCGTCGCTTACATGGTTATCAATAAAAATATCCGGGTCCAACTGGTAGTAGAAAATGGCAAAATCCCGGGTTTCGCGGGCATCGAGTTTAATGAAATCACGGTTCAGGTCCAGGTTTTGCGCATTGCCCCTGAAACCGTATTCCTTAGGCCCGTTTTGATTGGC
>CAIYVS010000834.1 GCA_903929655.1 uncultured Bacteroidota bacterium
CTCCGCTTTTACCCTTACCCTTGCTTTTTATTTGCAGTCTTATTTTATATGCATTAAATCCAAGAGGAGTTCCAAGTTTTGGGTTACTTATAAGTTCTGATTCAAGCTTGGCTAAATCAGCTCCTAACGATTGATATTTTTTGAATAATACTTTAGCTTCTTTCTTGAAATTTCTTGTGATCCTAACGCTTACTTTCATGCAAAAAATCTTTTAAGGTCTCCAGTTGTTTACCTGTTTTTTTTGCATTTTCAACTTCTTTTAATCCCTTCTGAATACTGGTCATTAATTTTACCTTATTTAGAAGTTTAGCGTATTTCTTATTTATGCCATCCCACGTATCAATTGGGACTAATACTGTAGTTTTATGTCCTTTACTATCAATAATATATTTAAGTGCCGTTTCCATAATTATTGTCTATAGTTCAAAATTACAAAAAAATCTACTTCTTTTTCATTTCAGCAATTACCCACTTCTTTAACTTCCCGCCTTTATCTATGGCTACCACTTTGTCCATAAACGCATTCTTAGGCACACCTTTATCCGATTTATAAAAATCGAGCACACTTTTTACTCCGGCCAAATTACAGGCAAGTTCATTCTTATCATTTGTGTCGTAATAATACTTGGCCCAGCCACCCATAAACAGTGCCACAAATTCGCTGCTCACCTCGCTGAACTGATCAACGTAAGGCCTTATTGTAATCCCCGCTTCATGACAACCGCTCAACCAGGCTATCAAAAACGCATTGGCGATCATCCTCTTGTCCTTATCCCTGGTATTGGTCCATGGGTCCTGCTGCAGATAATTAATGCAAAGCAGAACATCCTTTTTATAAGTGATACAATCTTCTGTTTTGATCTTCGTAATATCCGGTGGCATATTAAACTCCTGTGCATGCACACCCTGAAAAGATAACAACAATAAAACGCACGATAAAATATAAACCTGAGATTTCATAAACATGTTTGGAATAAAAGTACTGAATTTAAAGATTCAAATAAAACGGTGATAACAATTGAGTAGCTGCCTTTGTGTACCTATTAGTTTCTTTATAAATAATAAGTTCCTCCTCCAATACATTGCTTGCCTTCCTGCTGCACAAACTCACAACCCTGTTAGCTTTCATATTTTCCCTTGGCTTTATAAGCAATACCCTGTTAATAAACCAGCCGTTTCTGCTCAATAAAGTTTTCCATACCTCGTATTCCGGTGACGGCAACAAAACAGACGCATACCCATCTTCACTCAATGCTTTTTCAAATAAAGCCAGAATATCCTCATAGCTCAAGGTCAGCGTATGCCTTGCATTATTACGTTCTTCCCTATCTCCTAATAAACTATTTATAAAAAAAGGCGGATTGCAAATAATCAGGTCATACTTTTCATGAAAAACATAATTGCGAATGTCTGCCTGCACAATATTTATACGTTCCGCCCAGGCAGATGCAGCAACATTTCCTTTGGCCTGCATTGCAGCGTTCTCATCCAGTTCTATACCATCAATCATAATACCCTCACTCCGCTGCGCCAGCATCAGCGACAAAAGCCCCGTCCCCGCCCCTGCATCCAGCACCCTATTCACATGCGCCTCTATAGGCGTCCACGCGCCCAGTATGCAGGCATCAGTAGACACCTTCATGGCGCATTGCCCTTGTTCTATCCTGAATTGCTTGAACTGAAAATAATTATTGCCCATTGTATCAAATCAAAGATATTGGCATTGCACTTTGGAATTTAATTTCTTGAATTTTCGATTTCACCACGCGGCTCTTGCTGTGGGGCTAATGCTCATATCCGCAAACTCGCCCTTCAAATATTTATGATAAGCAGTGATCCCTATCATAGCAGCATTATCGGTGCAATATTCAAACTTAGGTATAAACACATTCCAACCGTATTCCTGCCCTGCATCCTGTAGCGCTTTTCTCAAACCGGAATTAGCAGATACTCCGCCTGCAATACCAACATTCCTGATTTTTAATTCCTTTGCAGCCTTATGCAGTTTATTCATCAGCATTTTGATAATAGTGTACTGCACCGATGCGCAGATATCAACCAGGTTCTTACTTACAAAATCTGCATCCAGCTTCTTTTGTGCCTGCAAAAAATATAGTACCGCGGTCTTAAGGCCACTAAAACTGAAATCATAGCCCTGCATACTGCTCATGGTGAATTGAAATTTACGCGGGTCTCCCTGCTGGGCATATTTATCTACCAAGGGCCCGCCCGGATAAGGTAAACCCAGCATCTTGGCTGTCTTATCAAATGCCTCCCCCGCAGCATCATCTATTGTTTCACCCAGCACCTCCATGTCAAGATAATCGCGGCACAAAACAATTTGCGTATGCCCTCCCGAAACCGTTAGACATAAAAAAGGGAATTCCGGCTTAGGCTCATCAATAAAATGCGCCAGTACATGCGCCTGCATATGGTGCACCGCTATCAATGGCACATCTAAAGCCTGTGCATATGCCTTTGCAAAACAGGCGCCTACCAGCAAAGAGCCTATCAAACCCGGCGCCTGTGTAAAAGCCACCGCATCAATATCTTTCTTATCAATGGCCGCATTCTTCAGCGCCACATCCACCACAGGCACAATATTTTGCATATGCGCCCGCGATGCCAGTTCAGGCACCACACCACCATACAATTCATGTACTTTCTGGGTAGCTATCAGGTTACTCAACACCACTCCATCCCTCACCACGGCAGCGCTCGTCTCGTCGCAAGACGATTCTATGGCAAGTATATTTACTGATTCTGAATTCATGAAGACTGCAAAGGTCGGGATTTTAGAGCTTTCACAAATTAACCAGCATTAAAAATATTCGCAATAACAATTGAATGCAAAATAATCTAATAATTTTTACATATAATTTTTTTAAGCTTATAAAATATTGCTTAAACTACGTAACAATAATTTAATTCCTAATGAATTAAACTATTTGGTATTTTTTTATCTTCACTATACAATTATCATAATTTTTTTACCACTAAAAACATTAAAATGCAGGAGTTAAATCAAATTCAAACCATTACAGATCTCGGTCAGGCACTTCGGTCAGGTTCTTTAGACAACAAAATATTTATAGCAAATAAAACGACCAAGCCAATCAAAGTAATCTGTTCTCCAAATAAAGACTGGATATTGGGAGACCTTGGTTTTTCCGTAGCCACTACTGCAGCTATCGCTCTTGCAACAGGCGGAACCGGCGCCGCTGCCGGTGCAAAAACCGCAACGGGCGTATATAAAAGCCTCATGTCAATTTACGAGTTGTATACTGTGATGAAAAAAGCGTATTCCATATTGAGCAAACTCAAAAAAGTTGGAGATGCAGGTATGCTAAGCGAACTTAAGAGTAATCAAGAAAAATTAGAAGCCTTTTTCAAAGAAAGCTCAAAAAGCGTAGGACCGGGTGAGTTTGAGTTAGTTAATGAAAAAAAAATATTTAGTTCCGGCTTAGGAATGGTAAAATACTTATACCACGCTAACCCACTTGCTCAAGTAGCCATAGAGAACAATGCAACTTTAAAGGAATTTATTAATGGCGAAAAGCCGGAATACAGCTTTAGTGATTTTATAGACCATGCTGGAAATTCTTTAAAATTAATTGAGCCGAGTACTTTCCTTTCAGGATTTTCAGGAATCGGCGACATAACCATATTTATTGCTACAGAGGACTTGGGAAAAACGGCAATCTTTAATACCAATAGCAGGCATTCATGGATTGTAAATGAAAAAGAAGTAGTAAGAGCTAATTATAGTAATAATCAATTGCAGGAAAACCGTAATGAAGGCTGGCATTTCTTTGGAAATACTAAATCTTCAAAAATGGACGCAAATGAAATTTTATATGAAAATGACTCAATGTTTACCCAAACCTATAATTTCCAACCACTTGGCGAAATAATTGGAGAAATAAAAGGTGATGTTGCACAACCTTTTGAAGGCAATAAATCGAATGTAAATGATGGTGATGGTCTAATTTTCAAAAATCGGCAAAACCATTGTATCAAGCGCTAAGGATGCCGCTAATATCGGGGCTGATGCGCTTAATATTAGTAAGAATGTGATTAATAAAGGCATAGGTGTGGTAAATGCAGTGCCACATTTAGCCAGCGCCATTGGTTCTTCCCCCCGTATCTTAATTTACCAGCAGGATGGCGATCTTGTATTATATAAAGTAAGCGGAGATTCCCCTACCGCAGAATGGTCTGCAAATACTGGTGGCAGAAAACCCGGTAGGGTCGCTATGCAGGATGATGGAAATTTCGTGATTTATGGACCTGATAATAAAGTGCATTGGGCACTATGGAAGGAAATGCCAAGAGGCTATGAAGGTTCTTATATTGCTATAGATAACATCAACGGAAAACTTGCCTACCATAAAAATGGCAATTCTAAAGAGGCTTTTTATATAAATGATAAAAAGGATTGCTACCTCGCACCACAATAATAAGTATATACGTTTTCATATGCCCTGCATAGCTTTTTTATGCAGGGCATTTTTAGAAGTTTCCCACACTATGCAGACAGATCATGATTACACTCCTTTTCTAATTTATCAACACGAAGCACCAAGGCATCCAGGTTGCGGAAATGAATATAGGCTTTACGATATTTGTTCACATCAAAAGCCGGGGAACCCATATAAGCCCCTCCTTTTTTACTGATACTTTTCGATATACCGGATTGCGCAGCTACTACAGTATTATCTGCCACTTCCAGGTGCCCCACAACGCCCACCTGCCCGCTGAACATACAATTCTTTCCTATTTTGGTAGAACCCGCTATCACCCCGGCCGCCGCAATACATGTAAAGGCGCCCACTTCCACATTGTGCGCTATATGTATCAGGTTATCAAACTTCACCCCTTTACGAATGATCGTAGAGCCCAGCGTGGCCCTGTCTATAGCACAATTAGCACCTATTTCCACATCATCTTCAATCACCACATTCCCAATCTGAGGTATTTTTTGATTATGCTCATTCCCCGGTGCAAATCTAAAACCATCACTTCCAATTACAGTGCCCGAATGAATAATACAATTCTTCCCGATCTCTGAATCAGAATACACCTTCACTCCGGCAAATAGGGTCGTATTATCCCCTATAACAACATGGTCCCCTATATAAACCTGGGGATATATTTTTACATTATTACCTATCACAGCATGTTCTCCAATAAAAGCAAACTCCCCCAGGTACATATTTTCTCCAGTTTTAGCAGAAGCCGATATACACGATTGTCCGGAAATACCGCTTTTATTCATCTTCACCTGCATATACATTTCCAGCAACTGCGCAAATGCATGTTGGGCGCTTTCCACCCTGATCAGTGTAGCCGATATAGGCGCCGTTGCTGTAAAATCCTTATTTACAATTATGACGGAGGCCTTACTGCAATAAATATATTGTGTGTATAATGGATTAGATAAAAAGGAAATAGTTCCCGGCTTCCCCTCCTCTATTTTAGATAATGCAGATACCCTCACATCAGCATCTCCCTCTATTGCTCCCTTTATAATGCCGGCGATTTGCTTTGCTGTAAAATCCATTTATAAATTATTTAATACTTAAAATGTCAAAATACAGAAAGACTTCCTTAAAAAATAGGATTATCTTAATAAATGAATAAAATAAAAAGTCCCCATCGCCTCTGTCCGACAGTGCACGGGGAATCTTTTTCGTACCGGTTTACAGGTACACTAAATATACATCAATTATTGTGCCAAATCATTGTCAGGCAGGGGATTAGATGCTTCAGTACCTGCTTCTCCCTCATCTTCACGCTCCTGGTTCCACTCCACTATAAAATTATTACGCCCGGTACCCGTCAATATGGTCAAAAACTTCTGTTGTATCAGTTCCAGCATGGCAAGAAATGTAAAAATGGCATGTATCCTGTTCTCACATTCCGTAAACAAAGCCTCAAACGATACCCTCGTACTTGCCCTCATAGTGTCCAGCAAATAAGAGCGTTGCCCCTCCATGCTGTAATTATATTTTACTACTACGTGCTGCGGTTTATTATTACGGTCCTTAAAACGCTTCATTACACGCTCATAAGCCTGCATCAGCTTATAAACTGTCACAGTTGTTATCTCAGTTCCCTCGCTATGTTCATTACCTATCGCCTCCAGTTCTGCCCGCACATTTCCCCTCTTTTGCTGCATTAAGCGCTCAGCCTCCATCAGCACCATTTCCTCACTGGCCTCTTTAAAACGCTTATACTCCAGTATCTTGTCCACCAGTTCCATACGCGGATCTATCTCATTGCCATGGGCATCCAGTTCCCTGCGCGGCAAAAGCATTTTAGCCTTAATACGCATCAGCGTAGATACAAATAAGATAAACTCACTCGCCTGCTCTATATTCAGTTCCTCCATAGAATGGATAAAATCAAGGAACTCATTCGTCAGCTTAAAGATCGGGATATTATAAATATCCAGTTCATCACGCTCTATAAAAAACAATAACAGGTCGAAGGGACCTTCAAACTGCGGAAGCTTTATTTGATATGCTGTTGACATTATTTTTAAAAGTAACCTTATTTAACAAAAATCACAAATCCCAAATTCCAATCAACCTCTCAACTTATCAACCTTTCAACTTATCAACTTACCTCGGCTTATACTTCGATTCCTCCAAAAAAACCTGTGGTTCCTCATGCTGCGATAAAAGCTGCGGCAGCGTCATCTCGGGGTGCTTCTGCATATACGACCTTACTATCTGCAAACCCAGCCAGCTGCCTATATTGCCGGGGCTTTGCGGCGGCATACCCGTCGAATTCGGCCCCTCATTCACATACCTCAATATCCGCTGCCAGTCCTTACTGTAAAACAAATTCTCGCGAATGAAAAAATTATATACCTCCGCCTCATTATGTTTGCACCAATCTATCTGTTTCTGCGTATACGCCAGTCGCACAGAATCAGGCGCATAAGGCAACATCTTCGATACAAAATACTGCTCCTTACCTTTCTGTATGATCATATCCAGCAAATTCCTGCTCTCCATCACAAAAGGATACCTGTCCTGGTAAATAGCACTAAACACAGCCACAGGCATGTATGCCGGGCTAAAATGTCGGCCCATATAATCCGGCAGGTCCACCGACTTATAAAATGGGTAATTCGCACCCAAAAACATATCCAAACCTATCCCCACCGTGCCGCTGCCAAACGTAAAAGCCCCCCAGTTGGCCAGCCCCGTTACCAGGTACACCACCTTAGGCACCCTGTAATCAGGATAATAATACTTCATAAACTGAAAACCCTTAACCAAAGCAGCCTCTTCCTTTTTTGTATCAGGAAAATGCTTTGCCACCGTATCAAACACCCCCTTATAATCTTTCTGGGTCAAAAAACCCCTCAATCCCAACTGTATCGCCTGGCTCGTATCAGCATAATTACCCTTTACACCAAAACCCATCAGCGTATCCAGGTAAAAATCCAGGAAATCAGGATACTTCCCCTTCAGTGTCCGCAAGCCTTCCACCAGTTTATTCGTGTCCAAAGCCGCCAGGTCCCTGTCCAGCCTCCGGCTCTGTATCTCCACCTGTATATTGCTCACATCAGGTATCTTTTCGCCCCCGCCACAACTCCCCAGCAAAAAAGGCAACAATATCACCAGCCCAATAAACAAACGCCTCACACCTACACCCCCCCTGCACCCCAACACCACATTATCCCCACCGCTATCGGCATTACCGTAAAAAAAATCTTCCATCATTTCAATTTAACCAATTAACTATTTAACATTTCAACCCTTCAACCAAATCAACCAATTATCCACATTCCCCGGTGGCAGCAAAAATACACTCTATATTTCATCTTTATGGCACTACCTTTGGTATACAAAATTTATACGCCTCTATCTCGAGAGGGAGCGGGAATGTATAAAATCAATTTATCCTTTATGACAAAAACATATTTTTTACTAATCCTATGTTTAGGTCTCCTCAACACCACATTTGCACAGCAATACGAAAACGATAACCAGCCGGAAGCCGCACCCACACGCAGCCATCGCAAGGCCACAGGCGCCCACAATATAGATATCAATAAACTCCGCTTCGGCGCATACTTTGCACCATCCATCAGCTGGATGCACCCCACATCCTCCAAAAGCGACGATGGCAATTACCTTGTCACCAGCAACGGCTCCAAATTCGGCTATACCTGGGGCCTCATGGCCGACTATTTCTTTGCACCCAACTATGGCATATCAACAGGCTTTAATATCAGCACCTGCGGCGGCAACCTCATCAACAAAGCCACCTCAAAACTTGATACCAACGTAGCCAACACCGTAAAATATGCCAATTTCGACTATACACTCCAGTTCCTCGAGATACCCCTCGCACTCAAACTCCGCTCCGATGCCATTGCATCCAACGGCATCAGCATATTCGGGCAAATCGGCCTCACACTCGGCATCAATATCAGCCGCAAAGTCGATTATACAGTTAACTACAACGACGCCAGCAATTTTCCACAAGTAGCCAGCGGCAACAACGAAAAACTCCAGGGCACCCTCGCCGTCCCTCCCGTCATGCTTCAAATGAACCTCGGCGCAGGCATAGAATACCCCATCAGTCAGAAACTATTTTTCTATTTCGGCCTCTTTTTCAACAACGGCTTCCTCCCCTCCGCAGTAGCACCCCAAAACTATACAATGGACTATACCGGCAGCTTCACCAGCACCAACACCCGCCTCAACAGCTTCACCTTCAGGCTCGGTTTGTTTTTTTAAGTTCCCCTCCATACAGGGCTTAGGGCTATGTCTTTTATGTCACCAGCCACATTGCTACTATCATCATAGTTGCCACGCTCGCTTCTACATCTGTAACTCTCCTCCTCATTTGGAGGAAGAGTACCCGAAGGGGGGAGGTGGTTCTACACGCAGCAAGAAAGCCCAATTATGGAATTGTCATTGGCAGCAATGTCGAAGGAATTGTCGGCCAGAGCTCTGTCGAAGGCTTGCTGAAATACAGACCCGCCAGCCAAATAGAAATCCATCACCCCAACATTGTCATGGCGGGCCCCCGACCCGCCATCCCCTAAGCCGGGGAATAGACACGCAGCTAAATAGCCCCCACTTTGGCTTTTGGAATTTACGATTTGGATAATTATTGTTTCACCATCCTGGCCTGTCAATTCTCGCAGGACGAAATATCCACTTAGTCCTGTAATTCCGCGAAAATCTCACTTACTGGTGGCATTACATTAACCGATTATTGCTTCCTAATTTAGTTTATAGTCTATCAAAGAAAAATTCTGATTCTGTGGCAACGCTCCGTTAAATGCACTGATTGTTTGTTCAACTATGCCTATTTTGGGAGCGATCTGTAGCGTCTGTACTAAGCTATAATTACCAATTAAATAAAATGCCCTCTTCACATAAAATATGTCATCGTATTTTATCCCGTTAACAATTAAGTTCGAATCAATAGAAATTAATTTTACAGTATCGACAGGATAAAACCCAATCCACAAGCTATTTGCGGCAATCGGAAAACTAAATATGAAATCCCCGAAATATGAGTAATTTTTATTTAATCCTATATATGATACTTGTGTTTGAGTTTGTACATATTTTCCTGAATCAACAATTCTTCCTTTTTCTGAGAGCGTACAAAACCAATCCAGTTCAGAATCCGAACTTTTTACGCTTATAATTTGCAGCGTCAGGGTATCAGTAGTTCCTGAATAAAAGTCAGTGACTTTGTATCTCCACTGATTATTCAATTTCAGAGGATAATCCGATATTTTATAAACATTAGCCGACGATATAACTCCGTAGTTTTTCTTACAAGCTATTAACGCTATTAGTATAAAAACTCCAAAAAGCAGGTAATATACAGTTTTCACAATTTTCAGGTTTTATAGCTTAATGAATTTACCCGTATAGTTGTTATCCTTAAAATCAATTGTGAAAAAATAATAACCAGGCATAAGAGATGAGACATCAATCGTGTTTCTGATTTGGCTGCCATTAAAAATGTTTATTGGCATTCTTAATACTTTTCTGCCATTCATATCTGTGATAGTTATGTAATTCGCATCAGTGCTGTTGTAGCACCCTATAGTAACATAATCTGTTGTGGGAACCGGGTATGCATAAATATCTTTATTACCCGATTTTCCATTTAATATACTATTATTTGCTCCGCCATTACCGGCATTAAACACTGGCTTGTTGCTTTTATACGCTTGTGCACCAGGCGTTTCACAACCGGAAACATTCTGTATTTCTGCCAGGAACATACTTACATTCGGATCAGTTTTAAAAAAACCTGGATTTAATATTATTTCCTTACCTGCTTTAAACGTAATATTTGCGTTTGCACCAATAGTAACACCATTTACATCCGCTGATTTAATATTGTTAGTAGCCTGGTATATTGTATTGCCATTTATAGTAGAGGGTTCGTCAATTGCCAGGTTGGTTTGTGAAGATACGATCGGGCTAATATTACTATAATCCACCTCAGAAATATATACCTGCCACCTTCCCGTACGGTTATCATGCCATGTAGCATAAGACTTACCTCCGTACGAAGCTATTCCGATATAGTCACCGCAATAGCAATAGCCAGGGCTTGAGTATATTGGGGCATGTATATGTGCTGTATCGCTCACTTTTATATTAGACCAGCTTACGCCACCATTTGCAGAATAAGCAACATAGGTATTCGTTGAAAATGACCCCACTTGGTCCATGGCATAATAAACAACACTTACCAGTCCCGTCTCGTCATCTACAGCTATCCATGGCATCCAGCATTGATTATTAACCGTAATGCATACTTTGACACCAGGAGACCAGGTCGTCCCATGATCATCGGAAAATCTTACACGTACAACAGAGTTACCCGAAGTACCGTTATCAAATTCAGCATCTGTAATATAAATTCTCCCTCTGTGGTACCCGCAACTTTTATCTACAGCCATTGATGGAAAATCATTTGCCCTTGTATTATTAAATGCAGGAATGCCAATATTCCATATCCTGATACCGTGATACGCAAACGCTGACGAGACCGTATATGATACACCTCCGTCATTTGAAAAGGCAAATCCCATATTCTGAGCGGCTCCGGTCCAGTTAGGATATTCTGCCCAGGTAGCATAAATTTCACCATTAGGTCCACTTTGCACGTTAGCACCCAGTCCATAAGCATATCCACTCCATAGAGTTATAGGAGCGCTAAAACTTGCACCCATATTACTTGACATGTTTATTTTTACTTTTCCATTGTCGCGAAAATCAGTCCATGCACAATAATAATTATTTACATATGGACTGGTTTGCATTTCATCTACAGCCATTTCCATTTCTTTATCATCTATACTGTCTGGTGGAGTGCTTGGTATTGTTATCCCTTGTATTTGCGGTGACCATGTATTGCAAAAATCACTCGTTGTTTGTATAAAATAGCCATTCAGTGCAGTAGGTAAACCACACAAGTACCCATTTCCGCTTGCATCAAAACAGGTTGAAGGGTCACCTGCCGAACTATATCCTCCTGGAAGGCTATCGGAACCGGCCCATGTAATTCCTCCATCCTGCGAATAATAATACCCTTGCGAATTTGTTCCTATAGTATTGGCACTAACTAAAAGATTGAAAGGGTTTGCTTTATTGACTGAAATGTGTTCCTCAGATTGGTTCTTGTAGGATGGGAATATACGTGTGTCGGCTTTATCTGTAGCTACAACTACTGGTGCAGGGCCAATAGTCAAAACGCCATTTTCCCATTTCCAGCGATTGTCTTCACATGGCTCTATAACCTGCCAATCATAGTTTGAATACGGATCAATGAACCAGTCATTTCCACCCTCTTCTGTGGGGAGACATAGTCCCGAACAATTGAACCCAATGTAAATATGCCATCTGAAACAGGTATCAGTGCCCGGAACAATAGGTGGTTGACATGCAGGAAAAACGGGGGTTTGCGTACCTGCGTTTGCTGTAAAGCAAGTGGGAGGACACTCTGTTTGATTACAAATGTTTACAGCAGAAATGCAAACAGTAGCCGGGCAGGTAACAGACCCGGCAATAACCGTGATTTGTGCCTTCGCATAGTACGTGCATACAAAAAGTAATACAAAAAAAATTGTTTTTTTCATAAACCGGAAATTTTAAAAATTGAATAAATAAAGAATTGCTTTTTTAATTCCTCTTTTTCAGCTTTTTAATTTCCTGGTTCATAAGTTCTATCTGCTTTTGTTGCCTGATGGCATACAGGGTTAATTCCTCTATTTTCTGAAGCAATTTAGCATCCATATTCGCAACATCAACCCCATCCTTTACTACCTCGCTGGCAGATGGTATTTCGGGCAAATGCCGCTTGCTATTGACGTATTGCTCTACATTTTTTAAAGACATTAACTTATAATTTTTATTAAAAACATAGTCAGACCAATTAGTAGTCGTGCTCACTGCTACTTTAACTTTTTCAGTCAATATTCCTTTCGATACGTATAAATTATAACCACTGGGAGCATTGTTCGTATTACCAATGTCAGATCCAATTAATACCCGGCCATCATTTTTTATGAGCATTTTTGGATACCAATCGCCCTGAGAAAAATCATATGTTCTAAATGCAAAAGCCACCCCGTCGTTCCATGCTTGTGTATTATTGGTTGAGTACGAAACAAATTCAACAGCGCCCGGTAAGCCAGGTTCATTTTTGGCGTGAAGAAAAATCCCGCTGCCATCCCAGTTTGTTACACCTCCTCCACTGTTATTCCACACCCCTGTTCCGGTCCAGATATTGATTCCGCCTTGATTAGAACGGCCAAGAATATTCCTGAAATGATCATTGGCATCATAAAGAGACATAGTATTGTTTATGGTAAGTGGATCTGTTGGAGTGTTTACGCCTATCCCTACCAGTGTAGTAGCAGCTGGAGATGTCACTAAATAATTAGTTGAGAGAGGGTTAGCCCAACTACTTTGTGCGTATATATTAAATGCAGATAATGTTGCGCAAAATATAAGCACACTAAAGACAACAGTTTTTAATAAATTTTTCATATTCATTTTTTTGTAAGTGCTAAAGAAAGAATGAGTAATAAAAATACTTTGCTTTAGAAAAAAGATTTGCATTGACTGGTTAGCGTTGGAATGTTTTTAGTAAACGTAGCCGATAGTCGGGTAAACGTGTTAATTATAGACGTTGAAAATGAAATAAAAATTACATACACTATCAATGGGTTTGTAGCTTAACTGAATTACCTGTTTTCATAGCAACCGTAATTATAAGCCCGTTTTTCTGGTAGGATATATACGTTCTCCAAAAAATATCCAACGCTTACCGCTTATATATCATCGCATACCAAATTACCCAAAGTAAGCTTGCTTGAAAGAATAGTTTTGTTTCAGGTTTAACAATGCATGTCAAAGTTTCAAGGCTACTCACCTTTTGAGAAAAAGAGATAATGGAAACGCGCAATTGTAATGTTAAACAGGAAAAATACGTTCACTTTTAAAAAACAAAAAAATCATGAAAAAGATTATTCTTTTGGGATTACTCTTTGTATCTGTTTGCTCAGCAAAAGCACAGATTACCATAGCTGTCGCTGATATCCCTTGCCCCGCCAATGTTTGTATTTCTGCTATCAACACCTGTAACCAAACGGAATGCCCTCCCACTTGCATTATAGTAGCTGCACATTCACCTCAAAATTACAATATTACTCCCGCGTGTTCACCACTTATAGTCCCTGGTTTAACTTGTTTTAATTGGCACATTAGTATTACGCTCAATTGCCCTCCGGGAGATTGTCTCCCCACAGACGCTGGAAACGACTGGTTTATAGATCCAACTTTAAATTATGATTGGCGGGGAATAGGTCCTTGTGAAGGCACTGAGTGGCAATGGCAAAATGGCGTTTTGTATATTGGGCCACAGTAATATTAAAATAAATAAGTAGCTGACATATAGTAGTTCTATCTTAAAAAGATTCCGTCCCTACCGTGTCTTTCAGAGGACACGGTAGGCATCAAGGCACATAAGCTGACTTATGCTTTCTTCCCTTACTGACACCCCTCATTAACAAAAAATATTTGGATTCGCCCACCTCACGATAGTATTTTTGATATGAATTTGGATAAATATTAAATTTAAATTCATAAGTTCTTTGACATATATCGACCGCCGTCGCTTTCTTTTATCAATCGCCGAAACTAAAGTGAAGGAGATAGCGAAGGAGGATATACTCTATCAAAATTGTATCTATTCCTTTATGGAGACAGGCTGAAACATCAAACTTTCTTAAAAATTCGGACATTTTAATGTCCGCAACCAGGCAAATGCAGGCATCCTTCGGGCATCAAAAATGCTTCTTAAATAAATGAAAATCAACTACTTAAACCAATACCCTTCACAAAAAATGCCCGACATTTTAAAAAACAACAGGAAATCGGGGATTGCTATCAACCGATCAACCATTCAACCAACTAAAACCCCTGTAAAAACAGGAAACTAAAGAACCCCCAAATGGATACCAAACAGCCCAAAAAGGAAGACAAATATCCCCAATAGGAAGAAAAGCGGAAAAAATATTTTAGGTCCAAATGCTTGTATAATAAAAGTATAAATTATTTATAATCAATAACTTAAACCCATTTTTAAACAAAAAGACGCTACAAGAAGAACAAAAAAGCGGAAAAAATTCCGAAAAGTGGAACTCCTCTCATGAACACCTTTTAAAATTCAAAATGTCGTGAATAAAGCGGAAGTACATTTCCATTGAAAATCTGACCCTGATAATTTCCAAAGGCACATTTTTGCTATTCACAACTGCAATTAGTTTAATCGGGGCAAGAAACTTGCCTGCAGAAAATGCCCAATCGAGAGGGAGCAACCGAGCGATAGCGAGCTCACGAACGCAACTTTTCTCATTGAGACCTATAAAAAATAATAGTGCCCGAAATAAATAAAAAATTATCAAGTAGTTCGTAACTGCAGTGCCCCGTAATCCGGAGTACCAGACATAATACGCAGAGCGATTTATCAGAAGGTGGCCTTTTCTTTGCTTACTTTCTTTTGGCCAAACAAAAGAAAGTAAGACTCACACAGGAGACCTTTTTAAATAATTAATACCCCTTCATCACCCCCTCAAAAAACGACAAAATCATCCTCAATTTCACATAAACATAAGCCATTTCCAAAATTACCGTGAAAACGCCCTACCATATTCCAATTACTTTTATTAGGTTTACGCATAACATCCAAATTTTATTTATTCACCAAAAAAGTAACAACATGAAAAAACTGTTCGTAATTGTTGTGCTATGCTCATTAGTAATAGGCTGTGGGCCCGGCACAAATTCCAACACAAACACCCCTGCGGGGCCACAGGCAGGCTCAGAAACCCCAAGGAAACAAACCCCATTCCCTGATTTCGGCTACATGGTACCGAATTACAAAGGCGAGGTATTTGTCCTTTCCCAGACTTACCCCGATACCTTACCCAAAGGGGATCTTCCACCATTCTTCAAAACAGATTTCAAAAAAGACTGGCGGAAATACCTGGCGGAAGTGCAGCAGTATTGCTTTGAAGGTAATACTGAAGTAGACTTTAAAGTGTTAAGAAATAAAATGCGCAACTGGTACCACATGCCCTGGCAGCATTACGGCCCCCAGGCCCGCGAAGGTTTCCATGGCCTGACACAGGAAGCACCGGTACAGCCATACCAGCTGGCCGAAACACAATCTATAGACTCCGCAGGTGCGGTAGCCGTAGGCTTCTATAACGATGTGGCAGCTTATACTATCAATGAAGTATGGAAAGACCATTATCATCCCGATCATTCACACAATATGTCCTTTCATAATGGCGCAGTACTGTTCAAAATATTATTTGTAACACTACCCGAAAAAATAGCTGTTCAGCAAGTGCCGTTTTTGACAAATGGCATCTGGTGGGATGCATATGTTTGTCCTAATTTCCATAACGCAGAAGACACCAACCAGATATTATACCGCAAAGCGATTAAAGTGGTACTAATACAAATGGATATCATGGTTCGCGACGACCGTGCCCCCAATGGATGGGTATTCGGCAATTTCCAGTATAATGGCAAAATGAATAAAGCCAACAAATGGGAGAACCTCATACCTGTAGGTGTAATGTGGGGTGAAGATCCTAACGATACCAACAACGCCTCTAATCCCAAACCAACAAAAACCATCATTAATCCTAAACTTGTAGAAACCATCATTAACCCCGATGCAAACGAACTGCCACCAACACATCTTGGCTGGAACAGCCGTCTTAATGGCCCTGTTGATAACCCCATGAGTTCTTGCTATAGCTGCCACTCTACCGCGCAGTACCCCGCAATATCGCCCATGAGCCCGCTTTTCGTTCCTGACTCTGCAAAAGCAAACCCTCCCGGTTCAGCAGGCTGGATGCGTTGGTTCCGTAACCTGAAATGCGGACAACCATTCGACGACAACGCACATTCTATGGATTTCAGCCTTCAGCTTGCACAATCCATACAGTTCTTCTACAATTGGAGAAAAGAACAAGGCGGCCAGTATAGTAAAAATTATCCACCTGCTCCTCCGGTAACATCTCAAAAGATGATGGCTATGCCAAAAGCAGCAGAGCACCATCCTGCTGCCTTGATACCCGATACCGCCAACGGCGAAATTGATTACCCTATCGAATTCCCGGTTAGTAAATAATCTCAGCTCAAATAATTATAAAAGTCCCCCGCAATTTGCGGGGGACTTTTATAAAATAAAACAGATCGTTAGCCCCACAAGCCTTTATGAATGGCCCTGCAGATGCTTATCGTTTTAGCTGCTCCAGCACGTAGCTGTAAAAATTATTAATGTCAGAGAAATCAAGATGTACTAATTGAGGATGTGCGATCGGCTTCTTGGTGCGCCTCAGCGTTGCCTGCTCAAAACCCCAAAGCACAATATCCAATGGCGTGGTTTCAGGAGTTGCATAAATATCCGTCCTGCCAGATAAGAACACAGTTGCGCAGGTATTCCACATCTCGTAAAAAGGCTGGTCTTCCACCAGATCATACGCCTGCGATACAAAAGCTGAATACGGATACTCCGATTGGGCTTTTAAACTTGCCTTAAATTCAGGCGTTATCTTGGCCTTGTCAGTAATGTCCAGCGGAAAGACATGTATTTTTTCAAACAGCTTCAGCATTACGCTCACAGCAAAAGGGTCCCAGAAAGCGTTCCACTCTGCATTTTTATTGGCTATTTGCGGTGGAATGGTTTTAGGGTCCAGGTTTCCCGGCACATCAATAGCGCCACCCATCCATATTATTTCAGCTATACCCTCCAGCAAAGTAGGGTTATTGCATACCAGGTTGGTAATAGTGGTAACAGGCCCTGTCGCCAATATAGTTACAGGTTCTTTTTTATTGATGGCCTCTGTCAGCAAGTCCGTTACCATAGCCTCACCCGATGGATAAGGCGGCCAGAAAGGATTATCCTTATAGGGTTTCAATATATCGATCGTACCCATTTTAATACAGTCCGAACGATACTCCCAGGGAAAAGAATTCCAGCCTCGTGCATCGCTCAGCGTAAGCGGTATGTGTTCTATACCAAAAAATTGCGACACCCTCCATGATGTTTCCATGGCCGGCCCCGCAATGCAGTCTGCATTGGTAACAACCATTCCTTTCAGATCAATATTAGGCATAGTAAGCAGCACCGCCAACGATACAAAATCATCAATAGCAGCACTATGGTTAAAAATAACAGGCGTCTTTTTTGTTTCTTTCTTCATGATGTCTTTTTAAAGTGAGCAAGAAAGGTAAAAATATTATTTCAATGTAAGTACAGTAAAAACACGGTATTTATTTTTAATATATTTTAACACTTGCCTGCTTTTACCACAGCATGCCCTGCCACAATATTTATAATCCGCTTAATATCAAGACTATCATCAAAATCAGAAAATCCTTGTCAAAAATTGTAATTTTGCACTGTGAAAATCTTTCTTGCCCAGCAAAACTACCATATCGGCAATTTCGAGGCCAATACACATAAGATCATATCAGCCATACACGAGGCCAAAAGACTTGGCGGTGACCTGATCGTTTTTTCAGAACTGGCTGTTTGCGGTTACCCCCCACGGGATTTTTTAGAGTTCAACGATTTTATTGATCAGGGCCTTGCAGCTATCCACACCATACGTATGGAAGCTGATAGCATAGGAGTACTGGTTGGCGCACCCAGCCGCAACCCAAAAGCAGAAGGCAAGGACCTGTTTAACAGCGCATACCTGCTGCATGAGCAGGAAATTAAAGGCGTTGCACATAAAAGTCTGTTACCCAATTATGATATATTTGACGAGTATCGGTATTTTGAGCCTGCCTATGAGTGGAACATCATGCATTTTAAAGGCAGAAAAATCGCAGTAACCATTTGTGAAGATATCTGGAACCTGGGAGATGATCCTCTGTACCGGATATGCCCTATGGACATACTGGCAAAGCAGCATCCGGACCTGATGGTAAACCTCAGCGCTTCTCCTTTTGACTATATACATGCCGAAGGTCGCAAAGGCATAATAAAGCGAAATGTAGCAAAATACAAATTGCCCATGATCTATTGCAATGCTGTAGGCTCACAAACAGAGATCGTGTTTGACGGCGGCTCACTTGCCATGAATGCACAAGGAGATATCATCAGCGAAAGCCCCTATTTCCGGGAATCCTTACGCGCTGTTACATTGCAGGATGATGGCAATTTTATTGAGCCTGTAATACAACATGCTGCGTCCATAGCGCTGGAGCCTCTGATACCTAAAACATATAATGCAGAACATGGTATTGATAGTATACACAAGGCCTTGCTCACTGGCATTCGCGACTATTTTCATAAAATGGGCTTCAGCAGGGCTATAGTTGCCTCATCGGGTGGTATAGACAGTGCAGTTGTACTGGCGCTGGCATGTGAGGCATTAGGGGCTAATAATGTACAAGCAGTGCTGATGCCTTCACAGTTCTCTACAAGCCATTCTGTAAGCGATGCAGAGCAACTATCCCAAAACCTGGGCAATGAATACACTACCCTGCCTATTAAAGACATCTTTGCAGCATATGAAAAAGAGCTGCAACCACTCTTTAAGAATATGCCATTCAATGTGGCAGAGGAAAACCTGCAATCGCGCATACGCGGAACACTGGTGATGGCCTTGTCTAACAAGTTTGGCTCTATACTGCTCAATACATCGAACAAAAGCGAATTGGCAACCGGCTATGGCACCTTGTATGGAGATATGGCAGGCGGACTGAGTGTGTTGGGAGACCTTTATAAGATGCAAGTCTATGTACTGGCCCATTACATCAACCGAAACAAAGAGATCATCCCCCACAACATTATAAAAAAAGCCCCGAGCGCAGAATTAAGACCAGGTCAGAAAGATGCAGACTCATTGCCGGAGTATGACATACTCGACCCTATCCTATACCAATACATAGAACGGCGCAAAGGCCCGAAAGACATCATTGCAGAAGGACACGATGAGCAGCTCGTACATCGTGTGCTGAAAATGGTGAACAGTAATGAATATAAACGAAACCAGTTCTGCCCCATCATACGCATATCACCAAAAGCATTCGGTGTGGGCAGAAGAGTACCAATAGTGGGTAAATACCTCTCATAAAAAAGTTCCCCCGCTTGTTGCAGGGGAACTGACTTTTCATGAGCAATAACACAATCAAAAGGCTCTTTATCTTAATAACGTTACATTACCATTTTTAACCAGTTTCACACCTTTATACGAATAGGCCTCCACTGTATATACATATACACCCACCGGCTGTGGTGTTCCTTTATAAGTACCATCCCATCCTTTATTAATATCATTGGTCTCAAACACTTTTTCTCCCCACCTATTGTAAATAGCAAAGTTCTTAAGTGTAGCTGTTCCTATATGCAACACATTCAATACCGGGTTCACCCCCGATCCGGGCGTAAACACATTTGGAATATCAATGTGAGAATCAGGCTTTATATATATTCTTATAGAATCCTGTACCATACACCCTGTCTCTGTCCTCGCATTCACGATATATTTAGTATTAACAGTAGGCGCAGCTATTGGGTTCGAGATAGAATCATTGCTCAGCCCAACAGGAGGGAACCATTTGAAATAACTGCAATTGGTACCTGGAGAAATATGGTAAGTTTCTCCGGGATATAAACTTACAGAATCCGGCAAATCCATTATAGCTGCCGCCCTTATGTTCACAAACATAGCTGCCGTATCATTACAACCAGCTGTGTCTTTTGCATATACAGTATAATAGCTTGAGCTGGGAGGCCATACATACGGGTCCGCACTCAAAATATCACTTATAAAAGTATTCGGAGCCCAGTAAAAGCTTTGTATCATATCCGTTGCAACAGACATCACATGTATCTGTATCGTATCATATGGACATATAGCAGTATCTGAAGGAGCAAATTTTAAAAACGATCTCTTGATTACCACTATTGTCATACTGTCAGTGTTGCTACATTTTGCCAGCGGAGACGTTACAGTTAAAGTGAGATGTGCGGTAACCAGGCCAAAGAATATCGGATATTCAGTTCCTGCATCATTCAAACTACTGCCCGGAGACCAACTATATGTATATCCATATGCGGGTGTAATTATGGGCGCTAAATGAACCGTATCACCGGAGCATATTTGTCGGTCTGATCCAGCTATTACAACCGGCACCGGTTCCGTTGTAATTTTAAAACTGTTCAGACTATCTCTGCAGCCTGGGTACATGGCAGTAACCGCATATACTTGCACACTTACACCTCCGGGTGTTATGAGAGGTGTTAATGACGCCGGATTGCTTACTCCGCCCACAGGAGACCAGCTATAAAAATAGGCACGGTCTCCGAATGCATTTACCTGCACCGACTTTCCAAAACATATCGCAGTATCTGTATTAAACAACTTATATCCCTGCAATACCCTGAGGTGGAAGGTATCATGAGCAGCACAGGCTGCAACACCGTTTGAGGTAACGGTAATAATATATGTAAAGTTCGGTGTACCCGACGGTGGCCTTACAATAGGATTGACAATAGTATCATTGCTCAGTCCTGTACTAGGTTGCCATAACACAGAATAAGTATTAGTGGTGCTTACATTCACAAACAATGGCAGTGAATTATTCACACAAGTTGTAGTGTCTGGTATACTGACTAGTATGGGCTGCACCACGGTCACAGTCACTGTGTCTTTATTCTTACATATAGCATTCGTTATACCCGACGTGACAACATATCGTGTAGTAACAGACGGATTGGCAACAGGGTTATTACAGCTAGTACAACTCAGCGTACTTAATGGTGAACCTCCTGGCAATACAGTCCATGTAAAATTACCTCCCCCTATGGCAAGTAAATGTGCGGTATCTCCTTTACATATCGCCGTGTCATTCAGTATGGTTGTAGCAGGCCATATATAAATCGGGAGGGTAAACGTCTGGTAGAATACGATACCCGGTGGTTTACATGTAGAGTCCTTTACCGTTACAGTAAAAATCTTATAGCCGGTATCATATACTGTTGGCCACCACGAGAAACAACCGGTTACAGTATCCGTTTCCTGGTTTGAATATGTAACCACAGAACCGGGCATAATTGTAGATGAATTATCTACCGCTATAAGAATGGCATTCGTATCGGTTGAAGTTGCAGAATAGCAAAAACTAAAAGGTGTTCCGGCACACGCTGTTATAATGTCATTGTTAAGACTACAATTATTAAAAGACGCAGGCTGCAAATTTAAATCAGGAGGCACATTATTACAATCGCTGCGCACTATAATTTGTATATCCCGCATCACACTTCCTATCTTTATATTGTTTCTGTATTCATCCACTCTAACAGTTGTAACAGCAATCTGTGCTCCGCTCGGCGTAAAGCTCATTAAACCATTGGTAGAATTAAGTGAAAAAGTATTATTGGTTTGCAAGGGATTGTCGGTAAGGTTGTATGCAGGACTGGCAGAATTGAATACTGTATTACCTGTATTTCCGGGACAGGAACTGCTTGCACAATTTGGTGGCTGCGTGGTAGCTCCCGCCGATGTCATAGGCATAATAAGGTTAAAAACCATCTGGTCATTGTTAACATCATAAGCCCCGTTATTATAAACATACGGAACCCCCGCACATATATAAGGCACGGGTTTCACAGAGAAAAAAGGTGAAGTATCACCTTGGGCATCTTCATTGTCCAGCGTAGCCTCGGTATACAGATTAAAGCCCAATGTAGCACTGGAGTTAATATTTGTTATAGAGCCATTCCTTGCAGAGATAGAACAGTTAAATGTCCAGTAATTACACCGCGAAGGCAAGGTGATGAAACCACTATACCACCACTCCCGGTAACCAGGCAAACCACTGCTGGGTTGTGTACACGTAGATTGATAAGGATAACAAAGTTTCAATACCTCAGATCCATTTGCTACACCCGGAGGTATTAAAGTGGTTACTTTATTAATACACAAATAACCGGATGTAGTGTTGCAACTATTATGATAGCATACAATTACAAAATTACTGGGTTCTTGTATACCACCGCAATCGCGATAGAACTTGTAAAAGAGCTGGTAGGTTGAATCATGTACCCACTGAAACAATAATTCAGCACCAGCTGCATGACTGGCTCTCGCTTTAGTTGGCATAAAGCACAACATAATGATGCACAATAGTGCATAGGAAGTTAGTTTTCTCATAGTACCTAATTTTGCAGGATTTGCGATAGATACTATAATAGACATTTCTGTCTTCTAAAATCGTTGGGGTAATTTTTAAATAAATTATGTGCTGTTTAAGTCTTACTATTTCTATGTTTTCAAATTTTCAATCGCTCATAACATAAAAGAAAATCCCCCGGAATCCGGGGGATTTCTTTTATGACAAATAATATTGTCTGCTGTAATAGTTCTTATCTCAACAAAGTGATATTACCATTCTTCACAAGCTTCACACCTTTGTAAGTGTATGCCTCCACCATGTACACATATACACCTACTGGTTGAGCAGCACCCTTGTAAGTTCCGTCCCATCCCGTATTGATATCATTTGTTTCAAACACTTTTTCTCCCCACCTGTTGTAGATAGCAAAGTTCTTAAGTGTAGCTTCTCCAAGGTGCAATACCTTCAAGGTAGAATTAACACCTCCACCTGGAGTAAACACGTTTGGAACATTGATATAAGAATCCGGGGCAAGATAAATCCTGATAGAATCCTGCACAGAGCAACCTGCCTCTGTTCTTGCAGTTACAACGTACTTAGTGTTCACTGTAGGAGCAGCAACCGGATTAGATATAGAATCTGCACTCAAACCTACAGGAGGAAACCAACTGAAATAAGTGCAGTTAGTACCGGGACTGATCTGGTATGTTTCTCCGGGGAATAACGTTACTGAGTCCGGGAGGTCCATAATAGCAGCCGGACGGATATTTATATACATAGACAATGTATCCCTACAACCTGCAGTATCTATTCCATATACAGTATAATAAGCGGAACTAGGAGGCCATAAATAAGGATTGGCACTATGTATATCACTTATGAAAGTGGCAGGAGACCAGTAGAAACTTTGTATCTGGTCTACAGTAACATCTGTCAATATATGACCCTGTATAGTATC
>CAIYVS010000835.1 GCA_903929655.1 uncultured Bacteroidota bacterium
AAGGCGTTACAGGCTGATCTACATATTGATGGCGAAGACTCATACCTAAAAATACGACATGCTGTCAGATTTTATTCAACTGCAAAATCTGGGTTAAAGACCCCAACTTATGGAAACGGAGGCAATCGCTTGTAAGTTTATTATACTATAGCAGGACTAAGAAAACATACCTACCCTACCAGAAAATTATAATTCTTGTAAAGCCTCTCTTAAAAGACAAAGAGTATTATGTGCAGAAGGCCGTAGGCTGGTGTTTGAGGGAAATACACAATGTTTATCCTGAACTGGCTTATGCATTCATCCAGGAAAACATCAAAAACATAAGCAGTGTAGCCTTTACTATTGCTATTGAGAAAATGAGTAAAAAACAGAAGGATGAGCTAAAAGGGCTAAGGAGATAATTATCTCCCCACATGCTCTTCCAGCCCACAACCACAACCATGCGCATGACGTGGAGCAATCATGCAACTCTGAAATAGAAATGTAAGTACACAAACCAATAAAAGAATCAGAAAACTATTGCAGCGGCAACTCATTCCTCAATAAAATTAAGGTCTTTGCCAAATGTTTCTTCTGTCATGATAACAGCTATGCTGCTGATGAGCATTACTACCACGCCGGTTATAGCACCTGCGTTAATGTAGCCGAATGAGGGTTTAAGAGCGTTGAACAAAATAATGATAAGCGGAAGGGAGCCGCGCACCATATTAGGTACTGTAGTAGCGGCGGTTGCTCTTAGATTAGTGCCGAAATGTTCTGCTGCCATGGTAACAAAAAGCGCCCAGAAACCTGTACCAAAACCCAAAAACATGCAAATTGCATACATATTTGTTACTGAGCCATTATATTGCAGGAAGTAAAGTACGATGCCTGCAATAGTGAGCAAATAAAATATATAGAGCGCCTTCTTCCTGCTTTTCAGCCATTGGCTTACAAAACCAATAAAGAGGTCTGATATGGATATGGCCACATAGGCCAGCATCACTGCCTTGCCGGGTTCTATTTTTCCCTGTATGCCAAATTTTTCTCCAAACTCTTTGGAGAAGGTAATCAATACACCTATCACATACCAGGTGGGCAGACCAATAAGAATGCTTAAAAGGTATTTCTTAAATCGTTTTTTGTTGGTGAAGAACATGAAGAAATTGCCACGTGCAATTTTTGATTTTTTAATGTTCACAAACATACCGGACTCAAATACACTGATGCGGAGTATCAGCAGGCAAAAGCCCAGGCCACCGCCAATAAAATAACAGGTACGCCAGTCGAAGTTTTTTGAGATAAAATAAGCGACTATGGCACCTGACAAACCAACACCTGCCACCACAGAGGTAGCCAATCCCCTCTTCTCTTTATTTATCAGTTCACTAACCAGTGTGATACCCGCTCCCAACTCACCCGCTAAACCAATGCCAGCTACAAAACGGCAAATGCTGTATTGAGTAACATTCTGAACAAAACCATTGGCAATATTGGCAAGAGAATATAAAATGATAGAACCAAAGAGTACACTTAATCGGCCTTTTTTGTCACCCATGACGCCCCAGACGATTCCACCTATTAGTAAGCCCAGCATCTGAACGCTGATAATGGTTTTACCATCCGTATCTAATAAGAGGTCGTTAAGTCCCAGGCTTTTCAGGCTGCTGATCCGGATGATACTAAATAAAAGGAGATCGTAAATATCAACAAAATAGCCCAGGGCAGCTACCATAACAGGAATACTAAATAGCGCTATGGATTTATTTTGTTGCATGGGCCAAAATTTGGAATTTGTTTTTTGGATTTTGGAATTTACAATGTTGGCTTTTTCTTTTTGCCAAAGAACATCCTGATCAAAACAGGCAAAGTGGTAACCAGTACAATGCCTATTATAAGAAGGTCTATGCGCTTTTGAAGTATAGGGAATCTATCTCCCAAGAAGTAGCCAATGCACATCATGGAAGTAATCCACGAAATGGAGCCTACTATATTATATAGCATGAATTTTTTACGGTCCATTTCCACAACACCGGCTACAATGGGTACAAAAGTCCTGACTATGGGCAGGAATCGGGCCAGGAAAATGGTGCCAGGACCTTTTTCGTCATAAAACTCTTTTGCCGCTAGCAAATGTTTTCTTTTAAACAGGAATGTGTCTTTCTTTTGAAAAAGAAGCGGCCCGGATTTTTTACCAAACCAATACCCAACCATATTGCCCAATATTCCGGCAATACTTAAAAGCAGGATCATAGGTATAAAGCCAATAACATGCAGACTGTCTTTTGCAAACAGAAGGCCTGTAACAAACAACAATGAATCGCCCGGGAGAAAAAATCCAACAAACAAACCTGTTTCAGAAAAAATGATTACAATAACAAATAACAAACCCAATGGATGTTCGCTGATCCAGGTTAAGCCAAATAGGTACTTTATAAAAATTATTAATTTATCCATCCTTATCAATTAGAGGGCAAAATAAGCTATTGTTCTCAAATATCAGCTATCTAGGGATTTTTCCCATTTACTTACCACGGCGGTTGCAATGCTGTTGCCAATCACGTTCATAGCTGCTCTGCCCATGTCCAGCAGGGGATCTATGCCCAGTAACAAGGCTAATCCTGCCTCGGGAATTTTGAAAGTGGTGAGTGTAGCGGCTATTACCACCAAAGCGGCCCTGGGCACCCCTGCTACTCCTTTGCTGGTTAACATTAAAACCATCAGCATGCTTAACTGGATACCAAAATCCAGGTGCATACCATAGCACTGTGCTATAAATATGGTAGCATAGGTTACATACATCATAGTGCCTGCAAGATTAAAGGAATAGCCCAAAGGCAGGACAAAACTCACTATCCTGTTCTCGCAACCAAAACGCTCCAGTTCAAGCAGTAATTTGGGAAATGCAGCTTCTGAACTATTGGTGCTAAAAGCAAGAATGGCAGGCTCTTTAATATGTTTCATCAAGGTAAAAACCCTTTTCCTGATAACAAGGTAGCAGGCAAATAAGAGTATCAGCAACAATAATAAAAGGCCTATATAAAACTCACCAATAAAAATAGAGTAGGTCTGCAAGATGCCTAGGCCTTGTTTAGCTATCACAACTACCATAGCCCCGAATACCGCAAAGGGGGCGAATTTCATGACGTAGCCTGTCATTTTAAGAATAACGTGAGCAATAGCATCTAATGCTTTTATCACAATCTCGCCGGTTTTGCCAAGTGCAGCCGTAGCTATGCCGAAGAATAAAGAAAAAACCACTACCTGCAGTATCTCATTCTTAGCCATAGCATCAAACACGCTGGTAGGAAAAACATGGTACATAAAATCACGAAGCGTGAGGGAGTTCTTTGCAATATCAGTATTTACTGCATCCGGCATGGGCAAATGCATGGCGGTTCCGGGCTCAAAATAATTTACCAATAACATACCCAGAAAGAGGCTGACAAAAGAACTGGCCACAAACCATAACAATGTTTTTCCTCCTATCCTGCCCACCGATCTGATATCTCCCAATTTTGCCACACCAACCACCAGCGTAGTAAAAACCAAGGGCGCAATGATCATTTTAATGAGCCTGAGAAAAATATCGGCGAGTAATGAGAACCACTCCAGCTTTTTATCACGATCACTGGTAGCCACATTCTTAATATTAACTGCAGCTAGTTTTTGACTCACTATTTGGCGATAAGCCAGGCTATTAGTGTCTGTAATATTTTGCAGTTGAGACCTGAGGGAATTTATTTGAAGTTCCGCCTTAGCAATTTTGGTATTTTCATCTTTTACATAAGTGCTATTTAAGTAAAAGCCTAATATTATGCCAGCAAAAAGGGCAATAATAATATAGAGTGTAAGCCTGTTTGATTTTTTAGCCCCCGTTTGCGTCATGTATGCAATTTGACAGCCAAAATAATAAATTAATAGTTCAGCTTATCTTTAATTGATACATTACCCTGCAATCCTCCGGTATGGATACATAATACCGATGCCTTTGCTTCTCCGCTGTCCGCGCATTTACTGATTTTAAATGGTTCTCCAAATGAGAGCGAACGTACACCAAACA
>CAIYVS010000836.1 GCA_903929655.1 uncultured Bacteroidota bacterium
GATGTGCTGGTGAGGAAAGGCCAGGATAACTATTAACAAGATGGAAATTTATATTTTTATAATATTGAGACTAACATTTATTAATTAAATTGATATGGTGCTTTTTCTATGAAAACAAATTAAAATCTTAAGAAGCGGGATATTAAATAATAATGAATGCAAAGATTTTTATGGATAAAAATCGAGCGTTGATAAACACTGGTAAATGTATTTGATAAATATCTACTTCATTTTTTATTTGCCATATTTTTTTTGGAATTGAGCTAATTAAATATTATATTTGATATGCATTGGTGATTTAACGATAATATAATTATGGCCATTTATGTTGGCATATTAGGAGTGTTAATCATAATCGCAGGCGTCATTTTTTCGAGACCCAGCGATAAGAAGATTGATTTGCAAAAACTTGTTTATGGGGTATATTTTGTTTTAACCGGTGTGTTTTTATTGTTCTGGGCCAGTTTGATAAGAATAGGTGATGGCTATGTAGGAATTGTAAATTTAGGAAGCAAGATGCAGCCTGAAGTATTGAATAGCGGATGGCATTTAGTTACACCCCTTGCAAAAGTAATTAAGTTAGATACCCGTAGCCAGTTTGATAAAATAGTTAAGAAGGGCAATTCTTATAATACAAGTAATGATACGTTAAAGATTGTAAGTGCAGATGGCTCGGTAATAAAAATCGGGCTTAGTGTAGTTTATCATGTTGTGCCTATGAACGCAGCCGCACTTTATAGTGAAACGGGTGTTGATTATAAAGACAAATTAGTTGACCCGCTTTCTTTTGAGCTGGCCAGAAATGAGACGCAAAAATATATGGCTTCATCATTAAGCAGGGCTAAATGGAATGAGCTGGAGGCCAATATTAATAATGATATAAAAAGCGAATTGAGAAGGCATGGACTGAAGGTTGAAAAAGTATATGTAAGTAATTTTACCAGTGAGCATGCAATAGCTGTAGCGAATGAAACTATACTGGCAAAGATGGAAACTAAAATACCTGAAGTTGCCCGGCCGACTATAAACACTCATTTTACAAATAAGAAGGCAGAAACAAAGAATACTTTTAGTGAGAGAGTTCCGCATGATATTGTCGTTGCTGAGGTGAAGCCTGATATTAAGATTATCCCCGGTACCGATAATCCGGATGAGTTAAATAGTCTTAAGCACAGTTTTGCAGATAACAGGAGCAAACCTGATAAGAACACAGCATCTGCGCCGGAAGAAACTGTTGCAAATACTGAACATAATAATAATGGGGATTGTCAGCCTATGGATGATAAGAGTTTTGGTTCTGCCAAAAAAATGATCTTATCTACCAGTGATAATACTTATAAAATGCTGACCACTGCGCAGAAAGTAATAACTACTAATTGCTTTACTTCTGAGCAGGTATCTGATTTTGTGAAATTGCTGCCTACGGAGGATTCTAAACTGGAATTTGCGAAACAAGCTTACCTGAGAACAGTGGACCACAACGATTTTTATAAAAAGGTTGCCAACAATTTTGATAAGAAGTCGAAAAGGCGGCTTGGCAGTTATATAACTCATTTGATACACAGGTCAGGAAGCAGGACAAATGGCGATGCCCAGGCTGGTATGATGAATGCTGAGAGCGAAATGTTTGCAACAGCCATGGATGAAAAGACCTTTAATTATTTTAAAGAGATGGTTTCTTCAAGTGCAAATGATGCGATGAAACTGAGCGTGGCAAAGAAAATTGTGAACAGTCATTTTTTAAGTTCTGATCAAGTATTAGAGATCGTAAAATTATTTCCTGAAACTGATACCAAGCTTGAGTTTGCAAAAGAAGCTTTTGCAAGGACCACAGACAAAAGAATGTTTGTGAAGGTTGCAGACTATTTTGACAAAAACACCAGAAAGATGCTGGATGATTATGTTATCACCTTATATGCCAGCAGGTAGACCAGTTGATTGGTTCAGATTTTTAAAATAATCAATAAAATTTAGTGAGCTTCGAGCCAGTTATTGCCTGAACCTGTTTCTGCATTAATGGGTACATCGTTAGGCAATTTCATAGCGGCTTCCATACATTCTTTTATGAGTTGTTTTGCTTCATTTATTTCGTCATTTGGAACATCAAACACCAATTCATCATGTACCTGTAATACCATTTTGGTGCGAAGCTTTTCTTTTTGCAATGCCCTGTGTACGGATATCATGGCGAGCTTTATCATATCGGCGGCGGTGCCTTGTATGGGCATGTTGATGGCGTTGCGCTCTGCGTAGCCACGCACGGTGAAGTTGGCTGAATGGATATCGCGGAGCCAGCGTTTGCGACCCATTACTGTTTGCACATAGCCGTGATCTTTCGCAAAATTGATGGATTGATCCATGTACTTTTTGATGGAGGGATATTGGGTAAAATAGTTGTCAATAATTGTTTTTGCTTCTGAGCGCGGGATGCCGAGATTCTCTGCAAGGCCAAAAGCGGACTGGCCGTATATGATGCCGAAATTAACTGCTTTAGCGGCGCGGCGCATGTCTGAGTTCACATCTTTTTCTTCTACGTTATAAACGCGGGCTGCTGTGGCTGTGTGAATGTCTTTATTGTCTTTGAAGGCCTGCATCATATTTTTGTCGCCACTAATGGCAGCAACGATGCGCAATTCAATCTGGGAATAGTCGGCTGATACTATACAGAAGTCTTTGCCCCTGGATACGAATGCTTTGCGTATCTCACGACCTTTTTCTGTGCGTATGGGTATGTTTTGCAGGTTGGGGTTATTACTGCTGAGGCGGCCTGTAACGGCTACAGTCTGGTTAAAAGAGGTATGCAGACGGCCTGTGCGGGGGTTGATGAGTTCCGGCAGGGCATCGACATAGGTGCTTTTGAGTTTGGTGAGCTCGCGGTAAACAAGGATGTCTTCTATGACCTGGTGCTTGTGCCGCAGTTTAAGCAAGACATCCTCGCCTGTGGCATACTGGCCTGTTTTTGTTTTTTTAGTTTTGGATTCTCCCATGTCAATCTTCATGACTTCGAAGAGAACTTCACCGAGTTGCTTGGGTGAGGAGAGGTTGAAGCGGAGACCTGCGTGCTTATATACGTTTTCTTCTGCAAGGCGTATATCGCGCTCCAGCTCTTTGGAATAGTCGTGAAGGAAATTAACGTCTATACCTACGCCTTCATATTCCATATCTACCAAAACAGGCACCAATGGGTCTTCTACTTCATCGAATACGCGTTTTACATCCTGCTTTATTAAAAGGGGATCGAAGGCATTTTTTAGTTGCAGGGTGATATCGGCATCTTCTGCTGCGTATTCTTTTATTTGTTCCAGGGGCACATCGCGCATGGAGAGTTGGTTCTTGCCTTTTTTGCCGATGAGTGTTTCGATGGATACGGGTTCGTATTGAAGATATTTTACGCTTAGCATATCCATGCTGCGCTTGCCATCGGGATCGATAACGTAGTTGGCAAGCATGGTATCGTAAATATTTCCTTTAAGACCAAAGCCATACCATTTGAGCATGATGAGATCGTACTTGATGTTCTGACCTACCCAAAGGATATCTTCTTTATCGAATACTGGCTTGTAGCGTTCTAATAACTTTTTTGCTTCTTCTTTATCTGCAGGTATGTTTACATAGTATGCTTCGCCTTTTGTCCAGCTAAAGCTCATGCCTACAAGGTCTGCAAGGTTGGCGTCAATATGTGTGGTCTCTGTATCGAAACAAATCTCTTTCTGTGTAAGTAGTTTTTTTATAAGTTCATCGGAACCAGCGTCATCATTGATAAGATGATACTGATGCGGTGTGGTATCTATACGGGCTATATTGGATGGTATGGTTTCTGTTTCCTCTTGTTCTACTATTTTGGTTTGCGCTACAGGCTGAGGGGCGGACTTTTGTGGTATGGTGTTTCCGAAGAGGTCTGTGGGGCCTTGTTTATCGTTTACGTTATAATCGTCGCCGAGTATGCGCTTGCCGAGTGCCCTGAACTCGAGCTCTGCAAATATTTCTGTAAGGGTTTCTTTGTTTCTTTCTTTTACCCTGAAATTTTCTGCATGAAACTGCAGGGGAACATTGGTAATGATGGTGGCGAGTTTTTTAGACATCAGTGCAAGGTCTTTGCCATTGCGAATTTTTTCGCCAATGGCTCCTTTTATTTTGTCTGCATTTGCAAGTACGTTCTCGATGGTATCGTATTCTGCCAATAGTTTGGTGGCTGTTTTTTCGCCGACGCCGGGAATGCCGGGAATATTATCTGCTGAGTCGCCCATGAGGCCGAGCATATCTATAACCTGGTCTACACGTTTAATGCCCCATTTTTCGCAGATATCTTTGGGGCCCAGTATCTCTTCTTTATTACCGAATGCCGGCGGCTTATACATGAATACGTGTTCGCGTACGATCTGGCCATAGTCTTTATCGGGGGTTACCATGTAAACGTCGTAACCAAGTTCTGCGGCCTCGAGGGCTATTGTGCCGATGATATCGTCTGCTTCGAAGCCATCCAGTTCAAGGCAGGGGAGATTGAATGCGTTGACGAGGCGTTTGATGTCGGGCAGGGCTGCAAGGAGGTCTTCGGGGGCTTCCTGGCGGTTGGCTTTGTAGGCCTCGAAATCGGTATGTCTTTCTGTGGGGGCATGGGTATCGAAAACTACTGCTAGGTGCGTGGGTTTTTCTTTATTGATGATATCGAGCAACGTGGTTGTGAAACCAAATTGAGCATTGGTATTTCGTCCTTTGCTGGTGATGCGGGGACTGCGTATGAGTGCGTAATAGGCGCGGTATATGAGCGCCATGGCATCCAGTAAAAAAAGTTTCTTTTCGGGCATGAAGCGAAGTTAATTTGAAAATGTGCAAATTTGAAAATATGCAAATGGTATTAATGTGAAGGATGTGGGGCAGAGAGGAATGTGATTCATGTGGTGTTGCGATTGCCCGTGTTAGATTTGACAACTTTTTTTCAAGTTGTCAAATCTGCTAATACAGATAGGAAAAAGAAGATATTCACCGTCCGTATTTTGCGTAAAAGGCTTTATGGGTAAGGGTTTGGGGTGTTTTGTACACTGATTTTTGTTGATATCTTTTTAAAATTGTATTTATTTGTTGCTTTAGTTTTGTGCGAAAATCCTATACGTCATGAGAGGCAAAAAACTTTTTAAGGTAGCATTTAAAGGGAATGAGCAGGAACAGGGAAGTAAGGGGCGAAACCTTAATTTGATCGCCCGGCGTAACCATTGCCTGATGGACCGGTATTTTTATTACGGAAATTATACCGATAAGCGTTTTGATGTAATCATCGAAAACCTGTGCATGGAATTTTTTCTGTCGGGGAGAACATTGCATGATATTATTGAGGCAAATGAAGGGTACCTGTTGGAGCTTAAGAAAAAGAAACCTAATCTTTCTTTGCTGGAGATGCGGTGGCCGCATTTGAGGTGGTGAAAGGCCTCTCCCCGGCCCTCTCCGAAGGAGAGGGTGAGGTGGAGTGAGTTGTGGTAAATCGTAAATTCCAAAAATTCAAATTCCAAGTGGGGGAGACACTATGCTAGGGTTGTTGGTGTTGCCAGCGCACATAGACGGCCTACACACAAAATTAAGCTTTATCAATCTGAACTCCAGTTGGAAACTGGCAGGATTTCATACACACGAATCGGCCAGCTCACAATGCTATGCTACTGATTCGCGAGTGGGATACTTTTACCACTCTTTATTCAAAAAACTCCATGTCGGGTTAGCACTATTGATAAGAACTTCTTTTTTAGCCCTTGTCCAGCCTTTCAATTCTTTTTCTCTTGCAATAGCATCATAGATATTTTTAAAATGCTCTGTGTAAATAAGATAATAGCAATTGTATTTTCCTGCGAAAGTCTTTTTTTCACCCAGAGCATCTGCTTTATGCTGTGCAGTCCTTGTCTCAACAGAATTTGTTACACCAATGTATAAGACTGTTTTGTTAATGTTAGTGAGGATGTAAACATAATAGTTGTGGTTGCCGGTACGAATAGACATTGGAAAGTGCTTATAGCATAAAAATAAAAAAATTTACTCGTTGTTGTCATGCTGAGGAACGAAGCATCTTGGCTCGTGTTTAGATTCTTCGTTCCTCAGGGCGACAGGGGTAGGCGTAATCGTGCTCGGACAATCTTAGAATGACAGGTGTTGTGTTTAGATCCTTCGTTCCTCAGGATGACAGGAGTGAGGCTTTTTAATGATTTATTTGGGTTTGGTAATTGAGGGTTGCGGTGGTTTGCTGGATGGTGGGTTTGGTGCTGTAGTCGGGGAAGGCGATGCGGTAGCGGATTTCGCGGACGCGGAGGTAGCTGTGACGTTTTTGGGTGATGGTGCTTTTGCGGGTAAGATAGCCAAAACCATCGTCGGGTGACCAGCCCTGTAAGGCTTTGTGGAGATTCCATTCTATATCGTAATAGGAGATGGCTGTTTCCCGGTAGTCGATGGGTGTGGATGATGAACTGCTGCCGGTGGGGGTGAAACCGAGTTGTAATATTATAGTGCCTTCTGCGGTTTGGACGTTATCTGCAAGGGCTTCGAAATTAAAGTCTTCGAAGTCGATGAGGAGGCAGGGGAATGTGACTGCGGGGCGTGTTTCGTTTTTTAGCTGGCCGAGGTCCTGATCGATATAGGTGATGGTGGATACCTGATCTTGTATCCTGGATTGCAATGCAATGAAAATGTTGGCGAATGGTGAGTTCATGTTTAATTGTTTGATACCCCAAACCCCTAAAGGGGCTTAAAGTAAAGTGAAAAAATATGTTTGATACTATTTGGTTTTAAGCGTCTGACGCCGAAAAGGCGTACTGACGCTTTCGTGTTTGTTTGAGCGTGTGACGCGGAAAGGGCGTGCTGACGCTTTCATGGTTTTGGGAGGCCGTAGGTGGTGTACCAGTAGTCGTTTTCTATTGGGACTATGCCGGCAAGTTCTTGTCTATGGTGAGGCGGTCTTTGAGGTATTCTATGTCTGTATCTTTTGCAAAAACAAATTGGCCATCTGCTACTGGATATCCGTAGCTGCGGAGTATGGAGAGGAACTGAGGACTGTTGAGCATATTGGCTGTATAGACGAGATCGCTGCGGGTGATCTGGTATTGTTGCTCCTGGTGAATTTTGCTTTGTGCATAGCCTGATCTGTTGCTGCTTGTGGTGGTTTCTGTATTGCCAAGAATGGTGACGGACATTTCTTCATTGAGCGCCTTTACAAAATTCATCTGGAGGTTGCCATCGCCATAGGATTGTTTGCCGTCTTTCATTTCGAAGTCGGCTTGTTTTGGTATCATGATGGAGAGGGAGCTGCCGCTTTCATCGAGGATCTTGCGGAGCTCGAGTTTGGTTTGCTCGTCGTAGGCATCGTATTTTATTACGCGCACTGGTTGGCCGAAGAGTTCGATATACTGAGCCCAGTCTGCCAGGCCGGCTCGTTTATAGAGGTAGTATGGGGCGCATTTGAGCAGGAGGCCGAGGTCGCGGGGCTGACCCATGATCCAGATATTTTCGAGGCTGGTGTATGGTATTCCGTCTGTACCGTTTTGCTCGTAAGCTATGATACCCAGCTCCGGTTTAATATGCTTGCGGGGTATTGCTGTGTATGCAAATGAGCTGCCGGGGATAAACTCCAGACCTGAAATGCCCCAGAGAATGGTTTGCATGATGGTGCGAAGGAGATCGCGGAATGGGAGGGAGTTTATTAAGTTATCAAAATGTGAAATTTTCTTCCCGCTTTTTTCGAAATAGAGGGGTTTGTTTAATACGGCGTCGATGCGTTTTGCTATAATGCCGCTGAGGTGGCCGTCTACAATAACATCTTCATAAAGATCATACAAACGACTGCGGTTTGGGTAATAAACGGATTCTGCTGCTATTTGGGCAGAACGCCAGTTAGCTATATCTTTGCGTCCACGATCGACGGAGCGGATATTGAGCTCGCTGATGAGATAAGTGTCGTTGTTTTTTGTTTTGGTGGCGAGAGGCATGGTGTTAATTTGAAAATTTGCTAATTTGAAAATTGTGTTAAGTAGTTAAAAAGGTTAAAGGGTTAATTGGTTTGGTTGGCGTGAAAAGGGATTAAAAATGGCAGGGTTATTGAGATATTTGATTTATAAGATGATGATTAGCAAGGGGCGTTAATTAAAGTATTATTTGTCAGCTGGATATACATAGGCAGGAAATTGTTGGGTAAATTATGGACGAAATTATTACAGATTTGTATGTTGAGGTGTATTGGCACTTGTTCAGGTTAACCAGGAATGAGAAAATTGCGGCTGTTATAGATTTGCTTTTACTTTCCGCATTTCAATTGCTTAATATTTATTCTATCATTGCTATTGTGCAGCATTTACTTGTTGTGGATATTACGGGTTATCTTTTTCATCAACATTTATTTATTGTTGGTTTTTGTACTGTGATAGTGCTGCTTAATTTTTTTGCTGGGAAAAGGGCTAAAAGGACATTGAAGAAAGAGGGCAGCGAGATGTTTATATCAAGGCGTTTTACCAGTTATACAATCATTTCTATTGCTCTTTTTTGCGTTGCGCATTTCTTTATGAAGTGACCTCCCCCCAGCCCCTCCGAAGGAAGACCTCCCCCAACCCCTCCTTTAGGAGGGGAGACTGGATTTTTGATTCTGTCTTTAATTTCCCATGTCGGGGCCAGTGATTTGCTGGGTGTAGCGGCCATTGTATTGTTTTACCATAATCAGTTTGTAAAGAATGTTGTGATCGTCGCGGCACTGTATGAGTTTGTAAACTGATACTTTTTTGTGGAAGGGACGAGGGTCTTTATGTTCTTTCGCGGTGAGGTATAATTCGGTTCCTCTTTTTTCTGAAAGTCTCCATTTTTCGGGTGCAAATGTGTAGGGATCGCCTACAAGGCTGGGATTGCTGTTGTTGTAAATTTTGAGCTGGTAATCCATGCCTCCTTTAAAGTGCCATACAAATACATCTTTGGTGTTGCTGAAATTTCCTTTGAGGGGGTATGCAATGATGGTGTCGAGCTGGGCCATGTCTATTGTAGGGACTTCTGCAAACCAATCTTGTTTTATATCGATGCCAATTTTTTGGGCAGCGGCAAAAAATGTGGTAAAGGTGAGGAATGTGAGTATTATGATAAATGATTTTTGCATGTTCGATTTTGTTTTGGCTAAAGCCTTTTGATTTTGTTTTTTTTATTCCCCGGCCTGAAGTCCGGGGCTATTGTTAAAATATTTGTTGTTGGTCAGGCGACCAACAACTGCATTGGGAAAAGGCAATGCGGCCTGAAGTCGGGACCCTTAATTCCTGATAGCAGTATAATACCAAAAGTCAGTAAAAATTATAAAGAAAAGTACTAAGATACAAAGGTATCTTTTTTGTGAATGTTGACCTCACCCCCGACCCCTCTCCATAAATGTAGAGGGGAGGATTTAAATTTGTTAGTAATAATTGATTCTTTTTGGGTTGCTGCTCCAGTTGATGGTATCGCCGGTGGGGGTGCTTTCGTTTGTGGCATCGTAGTAGGGCCAGTCCTGGGGATTGGTTGCGGCGCTCATAATGGCTTTTAAAGTTGTAATAGCATCTTCGTAGGCGGTGCGGAAGACGGTGTAATCGATGCCGGGGTTTGCAAGCCGGAGCAGGTGCCAGCAGGCTATGTCTTTTACAAGGCTTTTCAGGAATTCGTCCTGGATGGTGGGATCGGTGGTGTCGTTGCCAAAAAGCTGCAGGAGATCGTAACGGCTGAGGTACATTTTTGTTTCCTGGATGGCGGTGTCGATGGCTTTGCTGACAATGGTATTGTCGCTGCGGCTAATTTCTGTTATGATCTCGGGGTACATGTGGGTACTGAGATCGGATTGGGTGATGAGGGGCATGTTTTTTAATGTGCTAATTTGAAAATGTGTAAATTGAGAAAAAGGTGCGCATTTACCGGATGGTGCAATGGCTCAATTGAATTTTGCCAATAAGTAAAAAGGCTAAAGGCGAAAATGTTTTTTTATTCGGAGTCTATGGAGATGTCGAGGCCATCGCTGACGGGGCGGACGAAGACGATCTGGTGTTTTTTACGGTCGTATTTGGCTTCGTACATGATGACGTTTGCTGTGCCTTGCTGCTCTATAATATTGCCCATCATAAAAATGTCTTCTGCATCGTCTTTGGGGTTCTTAGCAGGTTTGTCTTCTTTGTCGTCATTATCGTCTTTATCCTTAGTGGCGTGTTTATCTGCTTTATCTGTGGGTTCATCCAACTGGATATCAATGGCTGCTATGGCTACTCTGCCTGTGGCTTTAAATACGGAATCCATTTTGTGTTTTTCCTGTTTGAATTCTTTAGTGGCGAGCAGGAGGTGTGCAAATGTGACGCTGTCGCGCTGGGCTTTTGTTTTGGCCTGACTGAAGGAGCTGAAAGAAGTGAAAAGTGTAAAGAAGATAAAAAGGAGTGTTTTGTATGACATAGTTTGTGTTTTAAAATTTAAAGCAAAGGTTTGTGTTTTGTTCACGGCTAAAGCCTGTTAATATTTGATTTCTAATCTCCATGCTGAAGCATGGGGTTATTATTTGTTCCTGATCTTTAGTTTGTTTACGGATGCTATTTGGTTGTTTTTCTTTTTGAATTTTATGACGTAGAAAGCAAGATACTGTTTTTTGCTGTCGTAGAGAACAAGGTCCCATTTGCTACAGATGTCGCAGGGTTCGCGTTCTACGGAGAGGGTGAGGGTTTGGTGTGTTGCATTTGAGATGGAGTCTTTTACGTTTTCGAGGTGTTTGTATTCTTTGAGGGCTTGTATCTTTCCCTGCTGTATTTCCATCCAGGTGTGGTGGGGTTTTTGCTGGGCGTGGGATGTAGTTACTGCGAGGAGTATAGTTAATAGTAAACTGATAATGTATGTTGGTCTGTGTGCCATGATTGTTTTTAAAAGTACGAAATTTTGGTTCTCCGATTGGCTATGTGCAAATTCTCGGGGGATTTCTCCTCGGGCTGAAGCCACTCGTCGAAATGACGAGCTTATTTAGCAGTGCTGTGATGGGGCTGAGTGCAGGTGCTCAGGGGATTGCGGGTCGGGGCCCGCAATGACAACCTTGATGGGTGTTGTTACTTCGATCAGGCTGAGTGCAGGTGCTGAGGTAGATTTGACAACTTTTGAAAAGTTGTCAAATCGGGATGTGTAAGGTTGCGGGTCGGGGCCGGCAATGAAAGCCTTGATTTTCATTTAATATAATTTATGGTTTTCTTTTGTTTTAATGGCCATGAAGCTGCCGGGTTTTAGGAGGGCTGTTTTGTTGTTGAGGATGTAGACTGCTCCTTCTACTGCGTCGGGACCGTCATCGTGGGCGCGGCTTTTGGGTGCTATGGCAAGAAATTGTTCTTCGAGGCGCATCATATGTGGGTTGTCTTTTTCGTTTGCGTTGAGGTATAGTTTTCCGCCGCTGTTCAGGGGTTCCAGGAGGCTTTCTATGCGGGTGAATTTGTCTTGTTTGCTCCGCTTATCGGGCCTGATGGGGATGATGGTTTTTCTTTTGCGTCCTTCTTCGCTGAATGCTTTTGCGAGTGCGTCGTGCATGAGGTTCTCTTCTATGAGGTAGTAGCATGCTTTCTCCCCAACGAGTTCCATCATATCGAAATGCCAGTTGATCATGTTTGCGGTGCTGGTTTGCTCGAGGTAGCATTTTATAACGTGAAATTCTTCCTGCCATTTGCCTACGAGCACAGTGGCTTTATAGTCGCTTTTCTTAGTGTCTTTAAAAGAAGGGTCGGTGTAACATACCAATAGTGAATACTCATGTAGGGGCTTTGCGGGCTTGTATGTCATTTCTTTAAACACAGATCCTTCTATTATAGGGTTATTAAAATATTCTTTTTGTCTTGCGGCATAGCTTTTCTGGCTGAGTACGCGCTCGATGTCTGCGAGGCTGTTTTTTGGGGGCTAGGATGAGTTGTTATCTTCATCGCGGATGTTGACGGTGTCGGTATGGTTAGCATATTTGGTGGCGCGCTCCACGCAGCAGTCTATTGCTATGCGGTTGCCGCAAAAGATGACCAATAGGGGCACTGATACGGAACGGGTGCTGATGGCGGCTTCTTCTATCCAACGCCATTTTTTTGAAATGAGCTGCGGGTTGAGACAATCTGCGTCTGTGTCTATATCATCAAAGAGTATGACATCGGGTCGTACTTCTTCGTTGCGTGTGCCGCGGGGGCTTTGGCCTGCCCCGAGCGCGCGGAATGCTATTCCCTGTTTTGTTATGAACTCGCCGCTTTTCCAGTGACCGAATTTTTTCTGTATGCCATAGTCGCGAATGAGGTATTGGTTTTTTTCGAGACTGAATTTGTAGGGTAGCAGGAGTCGGCAGGCATTGTCGAAACTGTTGGAGATCATCAGGACGTAGCGTTTTAGGGAACTCTCCCCGGCCCTCTCCGAAGGAGAGGGAGGTGTTGACCTCACTCCTGGCCCATACATGGAGAGGGGAAGTGTTGTGTGGGGTGGTGATGCGTTTGATTTGTAGCCTACCAATGTGAGATAGAGGACTTCCATCATGGTGCGGGTGGTTTTGGCAAGTTCGCGGCTCCACATGCGCACTTCGTACCACTCGGGATTGGAAAGCACTCTCTTGCTTGCTTCTTTATGAAACTGCGCGGGTTTTGAGGATGCGTACTTACGGAAGTAGTATGCGAACCATGCTTCGGGGTCGGCTTCTAAATCGGACATACGTTTTTTCTTTTCATCCGGTGTTTCATTGTTTTCTTCGGGGCTTATCTCTAGTGTGGCCTTCTCAACGAGCCTTGCGGTTTCGCTGATGCGTTTTTGTACATTATCCATTCTGCTACCCTTTGGTTTTCAGGCTGCGCGCTCCAGTTTTTTCATGTAGTCTGTGATGAAGGCGTCGTAAGTGGGGCCTACTTGTTTTGCCAGGTCTATATCTGCGTTCTGCAGCCAGATGATGTATTCATCAAAACCATCGAGGACTTCGCTGACGCTTTTTTTTGTTTGCAGGTTTTTTATGGCCCTCGTGTATTTTAAGAGCATTTCTGCATCGGCATTGCTGGCTTTGTCTTTGCTGTCTTTTATTTTTTGTGTGAGGACGCCGAGCAATTGGTAGAGACATTCCAATTGCTCATTGCGGGATGTGAGGAGAGAGAGGCGCATTTTCTCCCATTGCTCTTCCAGGGCCCAGCGTTCGATGAGTTGTTTTTCCTGGCCGGTTGTTTCAACGATCATGTCGATGTTGTAATTTTTGCGGGTGTAGAGTAGTTCTGCCCAGCTTTTTTTGTCTTCTTTTGAAAGGGGGATGTTCATGTGAAATTGATTTTAGAGTGTTATTAATGTTTAATGTTCTTTATTGTTCTTTTGTCTTGAAACAAGGAAGGAAATTTGGGTTTGGGTTCGCAATAAAAAGGGGAATTTTCAGAGGTTTGGTTGAGCAAGGCACCTCGGCATCTAAGTTGGACCTTACAATCTCTTGTACAGATTCGAAGTACCAGAAGATCACGGTCA
>CAIYVS010000837.1 GCA_903929655.1 uncultured Bacteroidota bacterium
AGCTATCAAAGCATATCCTAATCCCTTCAGCAGCCAGTTTAAATTGCAGATGAACAATGCTGATGCAGGCACTTATACTGTAAAGGTATATGACCTTGGTGGCAGGACATTATTCAATGAAGCTGTAGAAGTAAATGGCGGCAATGTTGAAACTAATATCAGTACTGCTAACTGGGCTCCGGGCTTTTATGGTATACAGGTGATAAACAAGAATGGTGCGCAGCGTATTATTCCTGTTATCAAACAGTAATTGTAAACCCCCTAAAGGGGCTTTCACAAAATATTTAAAAACCATCCTGAACAATAACAGGATGGTTTTTTGTTTATATAGTTTCTACTTTGGTTTAATGTTTAGCAGCACAGGAATATACTGGTCATCAACCTGGTAAGTTTTTTTAGCTGTAAAATCTTCAATAAAAGCAGGTGGCCTGCTATTGCAATAAATAAAAAAATGTTTGCTTCCATTAATATACATCTCACCTGCAAATTGGATACCTGCTTCTTTATGTTGAAAAAACAGCCTCCTTCTTGAAGTGCTTAAAATAGTACTCCAATTAATATTGTTTGCAGGTATCCTTGTTGTGTCGCAAATCCCGGGATCAGGACGCCAGAAATTATATCTTATATCGGCGGTAGTGCCGGCTCGTTTAAATCTTTTGTAAATAAATACACTATCTACATTTACATGTCTTTTCTTCATAGCATAAGTATCCAATGCCAATAAGAGGAATACCAGTAAGAGTAGTTTAGGCTTCATGACAATTTATTATCGTCAAATAACAATTGTTACAATGGAATATTCCCATGTTTACGTTTGGGCATGCTGGCAACTTTATTCTCCAGCATTTTGAATGTTTTTATGAGCTTGATGCGTGTGTTCTCGGGCATGATAACCTCATCTACAAAACCTCTCGCTGCCGCCATATATGGGTTGGCAAATTTCTCCAGGTATTCCATTTCTTTTTCTTTCCATTTGCCATCGTGGTCTTCTGCTGCAGCAATTTCTTTTTTAAAGATGATCTCTGCTGCACCTTTGGCACCCATCACTGCAATTTCTGATGTAGGCCAGGCATAGTTCATATCGGCGCCGATATGTTTACTGTTCATTACATCATACGCACCACCATAGGCTTTGCGGGTAATAACGGTTACTTTAGGCACTGTAGCTTCGCTGAGGGCATATAGTAATTTAGCGCCGTTGATGATGATGCCATTCCACTCCTGGTCTGTGCCGGGCAGGAAACCGGGAACATCTACCAGCACTAGTAATGGAATATTAAAGGCATCGCAGAAACGCACGAAACGTGCACCCTTTTTACTGCTGTTTATATCCAGTACACCGGCCAGCATCGCGGGTTGGTTGGCAACTATACCTATGCTGCGGCCTGCAATACGCGCAAAGCCGACAACTATATTTTCTGCAAAATCTTTATGCACTTCCAGGAAAGAACCTGCATCTGCCACTTCCTCGATTACTTCTTTAATGTCGTAAGGCTGGTTGGCATTTTCAGGTACTATATGGTTGAGTTTCGGGCGGCTTTCATCGCCCGCCTCATATGGATAAACAGGCGCATCATCTTCGCAGTTCTGGGGCATATAGCTCACCAGTTTCTTGATGTTTTCAATACATTCTATTTCGTTGGCTGTGGCAAAATGTGTAACGCCCGATTTGGATGCATGTGTATGCGCCCCGCCCAGTTCTTCGCTGCTCACGTTTTCGTGGGTAACTGTTTTTACCACATTGGGGCCTGTAACGAACATATAAGAGGTATGCTCTACCATCAGGATAAAATCGGTAATGGCAGGCGAATAAACTGCACCGCCTGCGCACGGGCCCATGATGGCTGATATCTGGGGTATGACACCAGATGCTTTTACATTCCTGTAAAAAATATCGGCATAACCGCCCAGGGATACCACCCCTTCCTGTATACGGGCGCCGCCACTGTCATTGAGGCCTATTAAAGGAGCTCCATTCTCCATGGCGAGGTCCATGATCTTGCATATTTTCTCTGCATGGGTCTCTGATAGGCTTCCGCCGAATACAGTAAAGTCCTGGGAAAAAACATATACCAGTCTTCCATTAATGCTGCCATAGCCGGTTACCACGCCATCACCCATGTATATTTCCTTGTCCATACCAAAATCGCGGCTGCGATGAGTAACGAACTTGCCTATTTCTTCAAACGAACCTTCATCCAGCAATAGTTGCAAACGTTCGCGGGCTGTTAATTTGCCCTTTTTATGCTGGTCTTCTATACGCTTGCTGCCACCACCCAATAGTGCTGCTTCTGATTTTTGCTTTAATAAGGCTATTTTATCCATATACTGAATGACAATATTCAATCCGGGTCAAACCTACGAAAAGTTTAATCTTCTTACGAATACCCTGTGCCTGGTTTGCCGGATAAAAGGAGATTTTTAGCTCCTGTAGTGTTTTGCAGTGGTTTATTATGGTTTCCTAAATGTCCG
>CAIYVS010000838.1 GCA_903929655.1 uncultured Bacteroidota bacterium
ATGTTTTAAAATTGCATCAAGAGCATGTAATGGCATAGCCATACAGCATGAATACATCCAACCATATTATTCGCCTTTTTATGCAAATAATATAGCCTTTGCTTTAAAAAACATTAAGCCTGGGGAGGGTGAAAAACAGATAAAAGAGGATCAAAAGAATATTCCTGTGAAAGCAATGCAGTTTTATTCTTAATGATTATTTCGGGTACCGGAGTTATTTGCAATTGCTTTACTTCTGAACAAACATAATCGTCAAATGAGAAACGATTGGAAGTTTTGTTTTTTGTGTTTTCATTTTCGGTATTGTTCAGTTGTTTTCTTAACTGGCATTTACCCTTACAACACATTTTAGGTTTATCGCGGTTCTCGCAAAGGTTTTTGGCTATATAATCTCTGTGGATATTGAAATTAATGATCACAACAAGCTTACTCATGCTTTGGAACAAAACACCGAGGAATAACACTATTGCGATTAATTGTTTCATAGTATTGCCATACTAAGGTATGAAATTATAGGATATAATGATTCAAAAAGGTGATGAAAATCACGTTTCCCAAATATTTTAGCTTCGTTTTTACATTTGTTTTACATTTTCAGTGTCCTTAGCTTACATGCTCGTTATTATTGATCACATCTTTCACGCTGCGTATAATACCTATGCCGGCAACAAAAAATATCAATCCTAATATCCCATAGATCGCCATCAGTTTTATATTGTAGCTTCCGCTATGCTGTGCGAAACTGACTCCGCACATGATGAGGCCAATAACGCCTATTAAGGTTAAAATAACACCAATTATTCTCTTTTCCATATGAAAAATTTAAACTTATTACGATTATTTGCAAAAATTGTAGCCTCAAGCGGAAAGAATGTGCCAGATATACACAAGGTAGTTAGCTTATTCTATAATAAACTAAATACTTTTGAATATATTCTATTCAGCTGCCTATCAACAATCATTTTAACAAAATTTGAGATAATTATCCTGTCAGCATATCGCTTAATCATGCTATTTTTAAGTTTCGTCTATGAATTGGAAACAAACAAAATGGAAGACCCGGTACTTTTTCCAGTATTTTCCTTTTACTCTTAACACCCTGCTATGCGCTGTGGCTGCGTGGTTTGCTCATAAAGTGTTGTTCAAGCCGGTGCAAAAGGATGAGGTTTCTCCCTTTCTTCCATTCATCAGCCTGATGGGCAAAATGGTTTTCTGGTTTGTTATCGGGCTTATCGCTCTTTCTGTATTAAGCACATTTGCAAGCTGGCTTTATTATTTATGGCTTCGCAGGAAGAAGCATTATAAGCTGGACATCAGTTTTGACACCGAAACTACCAAGGCAGGCAAGAACCGTTTGTACCTGAATGCCAGGCTGGAAGGCGTTTTTCGTCCCTTGCTGGGTTTTATAAAGGGCCGCCTGTTTTATGATGACCATGCAATGACGGATAAATTCAGCATGCTTTCCAACAAGCGTAAGGAACAAAGCCTATGGCGTTCGGCCATTACCGGACTTAGCAGAATGCGCCTGCCTGATATTAAAGAATATGAGTTGAAGGGCGGCTTCATATTCTTCGAGGATATGCTATACCTGTTTTCCCTGGCTGTGGCCCAGCCCCTCAGCGGCCATTTTTACCAGCCCCCTGTATTGGTGAACGAGGATGAACGGGAGGTATATCCCAAGAAGACAGAGACCATGGATGTGCGTATAGACCAGTTGCGGCGGGTAGAGGGTGAGCACCTGAACTATAAGGACTTTGAGGTCGGGGATGATGTGCGCCGCATTGTATGGAAGGTATATGCCAAGAACCGGGAACTGGTGGTGCGCATACCCGAGCTTTTCGAACCTTATGCATCGCACTTGTATTTTTATGCTTCTTTCCATGCCTCTGTTAAAGCCCAATGGCTGGGCGAGGGCTACCTGAAGGAAATGCTGAACTATTACAAGAACAATATCTGGACGGTTTATGATACGTTGGGGAAAAAGGAATGGGAGATGCGTTTTATTGCAGACCAGTATTTCTCTATACCCGAGCAGCTTTCTGCAGAAGAAAGAAGCATGCGTATCATCAGCAACAGTACATGGCAAACAGACAAGGCACTTACAGGTTATTTTAATGCCAGACAAGCTGCAGTATTGTGTGTTTCATCCCTGAACGACCCAAAGGAACTGGAAGGTATTTTAGACCTCTGCGATGCTTCTACTATCGTGTATTTTGTAAAGGTGTCGCGGGTGTTCCGGCATTTCGCGGCCTGGGGCTGGCTGAAGCGACTGATATTTTTGCCTCCACAGGACAGACTGGCACGCCTGCGCAGCCGTTGGGTACTGTCGCCAATGCGTTTCCAGGTGCAGAAAAGGGAGAAAGAGATAGAGGAGGTTTTGAGTAAGAGCAAGGTGACTTGGGGTGTATTGTGATGAGTAAACTAACCTATATCATAAATATCTTTTCTATTGCCTATAAGTAGAATAAAAACAGTCAGATTATTATCCCTAACGCTATAAATAATACGATAATCACCTACACGAATACGAAACGCTGAGCGTCCTTTAAGTTTTATATAGCCATGGGGCCTTGGATTATTTGCAAGTTCCAGTAATGCCTTCCTGATCTTAGCATACCATGGTTCAGGTATTTGCCCCAATTGTTTTTGCGCCCGCTTTTCTATAACAACTTGGTACACTATTATTTCTTTTTACGGGAAATATCAATTTCTTTAAACGCCTGTTGTAAGGGAACAAATTCAAGCTTTTTTTTCATTGCCTTGTCATAAGCCTTAATGTCTTCAAGCTCTTCTAATTCTTCAAGCAATTGCTCATATTTTTTTATTGGCAACACGGCAGATATCTTCCTGCCTTTATTGTCTGTTATAAAAGTTGTTGAACTCATATAGCTAAGTTACAATTTTTTGCGAAAGATTGTATTAACTTTACTTATGTACTTGAATAAATCCTTATGAAAAAGCTATTCATTCTTCTTTTTCTTCTCAATTCATTTATTAGTAAAGCGGATTATTGGACAAGAAAAGCAGATTTTCCTGCTGGCTATAGAAAAGATGCTTATGGATTTTCCATTGGAAATAAAGGATATGTTGGAGGAGGATATTTTAGTAATTCGTCAGATCTGTGGGAGTACAATCTGGCTGCTAATATTTGGACACAAAAGGCAAATCTCCCCTCAGGGTTTAAGCGTTTAACAGCAAGTTTTGCAATTGGAAATAAAGGGTATGTTTGTACAGGAACTGATACATCGGGAAATTTTTCGAATTATTTATTTGAATACGATCCAACTACTGATAACTGGACTCAAAAGGCAAATTTTCCAGGACTTCCAAGATCAGGGGCATCCGTATTTGTAATTGGAAACATAGGATATGTTGGAATTGGCGCTGCTAATACTATTTGTACAAACGATTTCTACGCTTATAACCCGGCTGCCAATTCTTGGACTGCTATTGCTTCGCTTCCCACTTCTGGATATTGGGAAGGATTTGGTTTTTCCATTACTAATCAAGGTTATATTACTGGTTTAGGTAATTGTGTTCCAGCTATTATTGACACTATTTGGGAATATAATTCTTTGGCAAATTCATGGTCAGCAAAGGCGAATTTTCCTGATACGCCCCGCACTGACGCTGCATCATTTGCAATAAACAATATGGGCTACTTTGGCACAGGTGATTGTGTCGGTTGTGGAAGTAATTTATTTAATGACTGGTGGCAATATAATCCTAATACAAATGCCTGGACACAAAAAGCTTCTATACCATCTACTACAAGAGATGAGACAACCTATTTTGCAATAAACAATAAGGGATATATCTGTTTTGGTGGTGAGAATCATAATGCAGAGTTATGGGAATATACACCGGATTCTACTACTGATGCACAAGGTGTAAACAATCAAAAAGTATCTGTGCAAGTTTTTCCCAATCCATTTTCTACAAAAGCAAACTTATATTTCGGCAGGGCTTTGCAAAATGCAGAATTGAGTATTGCGGATGTCACGGGAAGGGAAATTGAAAGGTATATTAATATCTGTGGCAGAGAATTTATTTTGAATCGTAATTCGCTTTCGCCAGGTATTTATTTTTACAGGCTTGTTGAAAATGGGATCGTTGTGGCGAAGGATAAAATGATGGTGTGGTAGTTGGACATGAATGGGGAATCGGATACCAGGGAAGACTATAAGAGGCTAGCTCAATTTTTGAGGCACCTCTTATTGTATATTATTTCTGTCCGTTTATTAGTTCAGGCCATTAATTATTGCTTCCTTATAATCTGTGGCAACCTGGGCTGTATTTTCACTCCCTTCCCCACAACAATTGGAAAGCAAACAATTGACAATAGAGTCGTACAACCATATAAAACCTCCGTTTACAGGGTATTTCCCATTCTTCCATTGAGCATATTGAGTCTGTAAATCTGACGGGCAAGCGCCGCAAGGCTGATCAAAATTAATTGAATTATAAATATTGGTACAACCTCCGCTAAGCGAATACCCGTTGCATTGCGGGGCACTACCCCACCAGGGCCTCCCTCCAAAAAATACGGCATCACCCGGCATAAACTGTTTGCCCGGACCGAGATCAATAAATTGGTTGCAATAAAAGAAAAAGGTTTCTCCTCCTTTTGTGTTTTGCATTGCCACATCCGGGCTGCTGTAGTTACCGATGCGCAGCATGCCGGACCAATCTGCATCTTTATACATAGCCACATTGCTGGTTGTTACAACACTGCCGCCGGGCTGTTGAGTGCTTCCATCCCACCAAGGGCCCGGATCAGCCTGATTGGTAGCCAAACCCGGAATAAGCAGTGTGTTGCCTTTTCCATTAGCAATCATTTTACCCCAATCCTGCGGATTGCTGCCCATGCCTCCTGAATAGCATTGCAAATGAATGGCGCTAACAAACCCTTTTCCCTGCTTAGCAAGTAATTGATTGTATGTATCTGTCCATACAGGATCAGTATAATAGGGGCAAAAGGTAACACTCGTATAGCCAATATTAGCCAGCATGCATCCAAAGTTAACCATAGTTGCAGTGTTCATATTGTCTTCATTGTCGAAGTCGATAGCGTCTATATCGCCGCCGGCGCTGACCATAGCTGCTTTTAAAGCACTGAAATTATCATAAAGCGGGTTGCCCTGGGTAGGAATACCACCATTAAGAAGTGTTTGGATATTTGTAAAATCCTGTGTTCCTCCGGCACCTACTGAGAAAATTATTTGTATTCCGGCTTTATACAGTTGGGCGAGTCGTGAAGGGAGGTTCATTTGTTCTGCTTCCGCATAAACTCCGTTTGATACAAACTGTGTATTATTAAGAATCAAAGTTCCATCGCTAGCTACATGCACAGACCATACGATAACTGCAGAATAATTAGCTGTAAGTAAATTATTAATGGCCTGGTCTTCTCCAAAGGCCAAAGCGCCACTTGCATAAATTCTTGTTTGTGTATTCATGATGTAATTGTTTTGAGTTATTAATTTATTGATTACAAATGTCCTGATTATGGCCTTTAAAGATAAAAACAAGGCAAAATGAATATAGAGGGTGCAGCTAAAAATACGAAGGTGAAAAGCCTGAACGCCCTGGTGCGGGCGGATCTGAAAGATGAAGACCCGCCCGGGCGTTTCAATTTTAGAAATGGAATGTGCAGCCGCAAACGCTCATCACGCCTTCCACAACGGTTGTCCATTGTCCGTTCCATGTGCCACCGTAAGAGGCGCATACTACAGGGCATTTCAATTTGGCATCTTCGTTGTTCCAGATAGGACCAGCGAGTACATCCATAGTATATGAATTGGCACCTTGCAAGCTTGGCACCTGGAGTGTTACTCCTACTACGCTCATTTGGCCTTCAACTACGGTTGTCCACTGACCGTTCCATTTTCCGAGATGCGCAGCAGCTACAATGGGGGCTTTCTTTAATGCATCTTCATTGTTCCATATAGGACCTGCGGGGATGTTTACTGTGAAATTTGACATTTTAATTGTTTTTTAAAAGTATTTACTATTTACCTACTCTTTTCATGGCTTTTCGGATTCCGCCTTTATTGATACAGGGAGGTGAATTTAGAAATGGAAAGTGCAACCACAAACGCTCATTACACCTTCTACAACTGTTCTCCATTGTCCATTCCATGTGCCGCCATAAGAAGCGCATACGATAGGACATTTCAGTTTGGCGTCTTCGTTGTTCCAAATAGGACCAGCCAATACATCCATTGTATATGAATGTGCACCTTGTCCGTTTGGCACTTCGAGTATTACACCTACTACACTCATTTGGCCTTCAACTACAGTGGTCCATTGACCATTTGCTTTTCCGAGATGCGCAGCAGCTACGATGGGAGCTTTTCTTAATGCATCTTCATTGTTCCATATAGGACCTGCGGGGATATTTACTGTGAAAGTTGACATTTTAATTGTTTTTTAAAGTATTTACTATTTACCTACTCTTTTCATGGCTTTTCGGATTCCGCCCTTTTACCAATGTAGCTACCAATTGATGATGCAAAGTAAAAACACTGCTGAGGTTAAAAACAGAGATGAAAAACCTATTTTAAAAAACAGGTGTATTACCGGGGTAAACAGGTAAAAACACCTGTTACTACCCTTGCCCTAAAATAGTGTTGATGAGCATTTAAGCGTACTCTGTAGTAGTATGTGCGCAGGATATGGCTAGGCATGTAAAATGCACAAGCTAAGGCTGAAATAAATCTGAAAGTTAAATGAATTGGGCTTAAACCCCGCTCACA
>CAIYVS010000839.1 GCA_903929655.1 uncultured Bacteroidota bacterium
ATCTGTGATTTCCCTCTTTCATATTTCGGAGAACAAATCATATTTGTAAAAAAGTAAATATTTTGCTGAATTGGGGGCTTTGGAGCAGGAATTTTACAAAATAGTGCCAAATTAATAAAAACAAATAAATTCAACTTATTGAATATCAATAAATTGTCTCTATTTTTTCAATATCTGCATAGTGCCATTTAGTGCCAAAACAGTGCCATTTTAGTGCCAAAATAGTGCCATTTCAGTGCCAAAAAGTGCCAAAATAGTGCCATTTTCAGCACTGCTAATCACAAGACAAAAAGCGAAAAAGCTAATGCCATGCAATTGTCGCGGAGGCTTCAGGCCAGGGTATCTGTAAAAATAATATGAATGGCTTTAGCCAAAAAAATCTGCTGCTGAATTTAGATGTCCGATCGGTATTAAATGCCAAACTTGCGTTAAACCCCTTATCTGTAACAATACTAACGTAATTTTATTTCAGTTTAGGAGTTATTCACTTACACATTACAGTCTAAAAAAACCTAAAACAAATTATGAGTACATCACAAGGCGAAATATTATGGGTAGACGATGAAATTGATTCCCTGAAATCACAAATACTGTTCTTGAAAAATAAAGGCTACGAAGTCAGCCCCCTTACCAATGGCTACGACGCATTGGAGTTTTTAAAAGAAAAAAATATAGATGTCGTATTGCTCGATGAAAGTATGCCCGGCCTTAGCGGACTGGAAACACTTAGCAAAATAAAAGAAATGCACCCCTCTCTGCCCGTAGTAATGGTAACCAAAAACGAGGCCGAGAATATTATGGAAGAAGCCATAGGCTCCCAGATATCAGATTACCTTATTAAACCCGTTAATCCTAACCAGGTACTCATGTCCCTGAAGAAAATAATGGACAGCAAACGCCTCGTATCAGAAAAAACAACCTCTGCCTACCAGCAGGATTTTCGCAACCTTTTTATGGCACTCAGCTCCAGCCCCAACCACGAAGAATGGAAGGAACTATACAAAAAACTCGTTTACTGGGAACTGGAAATGGGCAAAAGCGATAGCGAAGAAATGATGGAAGTGCTGCAGTCGCAAAAATCAGAAGCCAATACAGAATTCTTCAAATTTGTATCAAAGAACTATGCCAATTGGATAAAAGGCGGCAAGGATGCGCCCCTGATGTCAAATAACCTGTTTAAAGAAAAAATTGCACCTCACCTGGAACAAGGCAAACCTACTTTCCTTGTAGTGATAGATAACCTGCGCTACGACCAGTGGAAAGTATTGCAGCCCATAGTAAATGATACATTCCGCATTGTAGAGGAAGATATGTTTTACAGCATATTGCCCACAGCTACACAATATGCACGCAATGCACTCTTCGCAGGCATGTTGCCTATTGACATTGAAGCACGCTTCCCGGATGAATGGAAGAATGACGATGAGGAAGGTGGCAAGAACCTGTATGAAGAAGTTTTTCTGAGAGATAATTTAAAACATTTGAAACTGGACAAACTAAAAACCCAGTACATCAAGATCACCAATAATGAACATGGTAAGAACCTGGAAGACAATATCCACAATTACCTCTCCAACGACCTTACCGTGATCGTGTATAATTTCGTGGATATGCTGTCGCATGCCCGCACCGAAATGGAAGTACTGAAAGAACTGGCAAGTGATGAAATATCTTACCGTTCATTAACCGTAAGCTGGTTCGAGCACTCACCCTTATACAGGGCGCTGCGCAAAATAGCAGATAAAGGCATACAGGTAATGATCACCACCGACCATGGTACCGTGCGTGTAAAGACCCCCAGCAAATGTATAGGCGACAGGCAGACCACTACCAACCTGCGTTATAAGCATGGCCGCAACCTGCAATATGAGGAAAAAGATGTCCTGGCTTTCCGCGATCCCAAACTGGCAGGCCTTCCCCGCCCTAATGTCAACTCAACCTTCATTTTTGGCAAGGGAGATATTTTCCTCTGTTATCCCAACAACTATAATTACTTCGTTAACTATTACAAAAACACATTCCAGCACGGCGGCATATCATTGGAAGAAATGCTCGTGCCTGTAATAAGAATGCAGAGTAAATAATTTATCTTTTTTACTTGTGGTTGTTGAACAAGAGGTAGCGCGCCGTTTCATAAAAAGCATTGGTGACTTTTAATAAATGGTCGCGCAGGCTGTCTGTAGCAGGGCTTTTAACCAGTGGATCATTGTTGCGGATAGAAACGAGATTCTCTTCATCCGATACCAGGTGACGGGTAAAATAATAATCTCCCAAAACCACGCCAATGCGCCTTGTACCATGATCCATAACAAAAGCTACATTATCTGCAGTATCTTTCACCTGCAGCAGGTCGCGACCCAGCGTTTTATTCGTGTATGGCACCTTTGCAAGCCCCGCTATAGTTGGCATCACATCCACCTGGGAGCAGTTCATCGTGTGGCGCACTGGGCTCATCAGCTTTGGCGAATAAAACAGCAATGGCACATGAAAACAGGTGAGCCCATTATCTGTCCATGCCCTGGGCATCATATTGCCGGCATCCCCCCCGATACCATGATCGCCAATAAAAACGAAAATAGTATTATTGAAATAAGCCTCTTTTTGGGCAGCATCTATAAATTTCTCAAAACAAAAATCTGTGAAACGAAAAGCATTCAATTCCTCATTTCTCTGGAAACCATATTTATGCAGGGAATCATCAGGAAAACTCACATTCTGAAACTCGGCTCTGTCCTCTTTAGGTATCGTATAAGGCCGGTGGTTATCAGCAGTCTGTATAATGGCAAAGAAAGGTTTTTGTTCTTTAGACAATACCTTATTGGCCTGCAGAAAAAGGTTTTTATCACTGATGCCCCATACATCTATCTTGGGCACATCCTTGTATTTATCCTGCTCATATAAATGCAAACCTTTCAGGTTATTCTCAAGAAGGCCACGGATATTAGCCCAACTGGTACTGCCACCAATGAAATAATATTTTTCATAGCCGTTAAAATCATTCATGATAGAATGCTGGTCTACGATCAATGGGTTGCGGCTTGCAGTATTATCCAGCTCAATATCCGGTATACCTGTAATAGTAGCCCATACGCCACGTGCAGTACCAAAATGCGGCGTAAAACAATGATCGAAGAATACACCCTGCCGGCATATGGAATTAAAGAAAGGAGTTGGATTTAAAGGATTGCCCCACATGGAGCTTTTATATGCGCTGAAACTTTCGCAGATGACCAGCACAATATTAGGATGCGTATTGCTGACATTAACCGGAATTATTGTTCTGTCAAAATTCAGGTTCAGGCTATCAGGCTTATCCACACCAAGGTAGGATGACATATAGGCATAATACTTCTCCACCTGTTTTGTATCGTATGAACTATGGCGGTATTTAAAAGAACTAAAAAAGCTCTGGAAAGGATTCAGCGCCAGTTGCGCCAGCCGGTCGTTGCCAAGAGAAAAAGCATCGCTCCAGCGCAAAGGATATTGGCCTGCATGCCCAAATATTCCGGCGCCAAATAAAACAAATATCAGCACGCCCCATAACCATGCGCGTTTTTTATTATAAACAGCTGTGTCTGAAGCATTTTTTTTATACTGCCAGTTTATAAAAGCAATGATGGCAATAGTCAAAACTATTATCAGCAATAATATTCTAAGAACCGCGTAGGTCTGCCATACCATAGTAAACGTGGTTCCGGCATCCTGCAGAAAATTTAAAGCGCTGGCGTTAAGACGTTGATATAAATAATCGTAGTGTAAATAGTCTACAACATAAAAAAACACGAACCATGCACTAAGAACAGAAAGGATGACGCGCCAGAACATTTTACCAAAACGAGAGTCGAAAGGGCGAAAAGGTTTAATACTGCCTAGTAAAAGCATAAACAAGGCAAGAATCCCAACCTCTCTCAGGTCAAAACGAAGCCCAAGCCAAAAAGCAGGGAAGGAATCACTAATAGCGTTTTGCTGAGACCCGGCTGCAAAAAACAAAACTAAACGGCCCAGGCTCATCAATACGGTAAAGAATAATGCAACAGATAATATCCATCGCATATAAGGTGGCATGACGAAAGAACCGGGCTTCCCGGTGATGTGTAAGCTGCTCATTAGGCTAATTGCAATATTTAATATGTCTCCTTAAGTACGAAACTTCAAATATAATACAGAATTAACTTAAGGAAGGCAAATAAAGACAAGAAAAATGCTATGTGCATATATGAAAAAGATATGTACAGCTATTTTAGCAAATCATTCATAGCGCAGGGCATCAATGGGATTAAGACTAGCGGCTTTGCGGGCCGGGTACCAGCCAAAAAATATACCGACCGCAGACGAAAATGCGAACGAAAGAACAATCGAAGTACCTGTAATTACAACTGGCCATCCACCAAATTTTCCAACCAAAAAGGATACCAGTATACCGAGTATGATCCCTATTACACCTCCTAATACACTTATAACTACTGATTCTATCATGAACTGGATAAGAACGTCCCTCCCTTTTGCCCCTACTGCCATCCTGATACCTATCTCCCTGGTGCGTTCCGTAACGGAAACAAGCATGATATTCATAATACCAATACCACCTACGATCAATGAAATTCCCGCTATACAGGCCAGTAGAATAGTCATGATCTTTGATATAGACCCGAAAATATTGGCTATATCTGCCTGGGAGCGCACGGTAAAGTCGTCTTCGTTAGCAGGAGTCAGCTTGTGCTGCACACGCATTATAGAGGTAATCTGTTCTTTAGCCTTGTCTACATCGTTTTCAGAAGTGGCAGAGGCAAGTATACTATTCAGATAAATGGTAGATAACATTCTTTTTTGAACTGTTGAGAACGGAGCAATAATGATATCATCCTGGTCCTGGCCAAAAGAGTTCTGACCTTTCCTTTCTAATACACCAATCACTTTAAAAGGAATACTGTTGATACGGATGAACTGCCCCACAGGATCGCCATTCACTCCAAACAGGTTTTCAGAAACAGTGAGACCTATCACACAAACCTTTGCTGCCGTGCGCTCGTCAGATGCGGAGAACATGTTTCCCTTTCCAATAGTTAAATTCCTGATGGAAAAATACTGAGTCAGCCCGCCTACTACCATAGTGTGCCAATTCTGGTTGCCTGCTATTACTTGTGACGATTTCTGGACGACCGGGGAAACATCCGTCACGTACTCACATTTCGCAACTATGGCATCCGCATCCTTTTTTGTAAGGGTAGAATATGAACCTGCTCCCATCCGAACTCCTCCCTGCGTAGAAGAACCCGGATATATCATCACAGAATTAGTGCCAAGGCTTGCAACGGATGCCTGGATATTCTGCTTCGATCCCTGACCTATAGCCAGCATGGCAATTACAGAGGCTACACCAATGATAATTCCAAGCATGGTAAGCAGCACCCGCAATTTATTCTTGATAAGTGAGCGATAAGCAATCTTTAATAGATTTACAATTCTCATGTCAGTACCTCCGTTGGATTAACAACAGGTAATTTCGATAATTCCACACTGGCAATCTTTCGGTCCTTAACAACACTGTTCGAAACAATTTGCCCATCTCTGAACATAATATTAGTTCGGGCAAACTGTGCTATATCCAATTCATGAGTCACCATTACAATTGTGATGCCTTTATCGTTCAATTGCTGGAAAATTTCCATTATCTCATAACTGGAACGTGTATCCAGATTACCCGTTGGCTCATCAGCCATAATAACTAAAGGGTCATTCACCAGGGAGCGTGCAATGGCTACCCTTTGTTGTTGCCCACCAGACAACTGGCTGGGCAAATGGTTTGCCCTCTCTGCCAGACCCACTGATTTTAGCGCATTGAAAGCTTTCACTTTCCCTTCTTTTGAAGTGACGCTATTATTATAAAGCATGGGCAATTCAACGTTTTCAATAGCCGATGTCCTGGCAAGAATATTGAATGATTGAAAAATAAAACCAATCTTCCTGTTCCTCAATTCAGCTAGTTCATTTTTGCTCAGTTTCAGTACGTCTGAACCATCTAAAAAGTAAGAGCCTTTTGTTGGATAGTCCAGGCAGCCTAATATGTTCATGAAGGTTGATTTGCCGGAACCGCTAGGGCCCATAATAGCCGCAAATGCACCTTTTTCAATATCAAGAGAAACCCCTTTTATAGCATAAAATTCCATCTCGCCCATTTTATAAGACTTGGCAAGATCCTTAACTGATATAAGCGGTTGATTGTTTGTCATCTTAATACATTTACCATTCCTCTCTTTTTTGTCACATTACAACTCTTTACCGTGTACCTTTTCTTGATGGCATTTTAGGCATAAAAGGATTATTAGCTGTGGTGGATGCGGGTTGCGCAATACCGTTACCCGTACCTGTTACAATTTCATCTCCCCTTTTAATATCTCCTGAGATTTCGACGAATGTCCCGTCAAACAGACCAACAACTACTTGCCTGGGTTCGAGCACTGTAGCACTTTTTACCCAAACTATACAGACATCACCCGGCCTCGGGATTTCATTGCCCGCAATTTTCATTGATTTAATTTTGCTCATTGCAGAATCTGTCATTTTTATATACCCGAGGTAGTCATCGGATGGCATGAAATGTACTGCATTAGCGGGCACCTTCAGTATATGTGAGTGCTCAGTGATCTTTATCGTTATGTTGGCGGTTAGGCCCGGCAATAATTTAAGGTCGGGGTTTGAAACATTGATAACTACAATATAATTATTTACGTTTTGCACCATTACCGGTTGAAGTCTGACCTGGGCGACTTTGCCCTTAAATACCATATAAGGGTATGCATCAACAGTGAATACCGTTTCCTGCCCCACTTTTACCTGGCCTATGTCAGCTTCATCAACATTAGCCAACACCTGCATTTGTGTCAGGTCATTAGCAATAGTAAATAAAGTAGGCGCATTGAAACTTGAAATTACGGTCTGCCCTACATCTACATTGCGGGAAATAACAGTACCATTGATTGGCGCTTTAATAGTAGTATAGCGAAGATTTGTTTTCTCGTGGTCCAAAGTAGCTATTGCCGCCAGCAGGTCAGCCTTTGCAACACCATAATTACTATAGGCAAGATCGTAATCGTTTTTAGATATCACTTTTGCATGAAACAGGGTATCAATACGTGCAAACTGTTTCTTTGTCAAATCAACCTGCACTCGGGCTTTTTCTACGGCTGCTGCTGCATCGCGCATGGATGAATAAAGCAGAGTGGTATCCAGGGTTGCTATGATTTGTCCCTTTTTTACCACAGAATTAAAATCTACGAACATTTTTGAGACTATACCTGATACCTGGGCACCTACCTGTACTGTTGTTACTGCATTAAGAGAACCTGTGGCGGTCACATTAATTGAAATTGCGCCCGTGTCAATATTCGCAGTTTTCCATTCAGGAACTTTGTATTTATTGCTGGAAACCAAATAGAAAATACTGGCGCCGCCGACAACTAAGATGACTGATATAATGATTATTATTTTCTTTTTCATTACTTATTGTGTTAAAGGAACGCCGGTATAAAAGTCAAGCACCTTAGTCCTATAAATGTATTCGTACTTTGCCTGGAGGTTTGCCAGGATGGCTTTGTAATAATTATTTTGCTCTACCTGGTAATCTGTGGCACTGGATAAACCGGCGTAATATTTCTTTTCCATATCGGTATATGCCCTCTTTTCTGAATTTAATTGATCAACAGTGGCTATAAAATTCTTATTTGCGGCAAGCTGGTCTGTATATGCCAGCTCCACATTCTTCCGTAAGGTGTTCTTTACTGCTTGTTCATTGAGTCGGGCATTTTCGATAGCAATCTTAGATAGTCGGATATTGTTCCGGGCTTTATAATTGTTAAATATCGGCACCGTCAGGTTGAAAGAAACAAGCTGGCTGAAATTATCCCTGAACTGGTCAAAGAAAGGGTAGTGTTGCGTACTCGTAGTAGTCACAGGCACCTGCCCGATGACAGCTTCTGAAGGATTGTTTTGTAAATAACCTATTGTTTGATTTTGATAGCTTGTCTGGTAATAAGTGTGGGACAACGCACTGTAATATTCTGTACTAAGTCCGGCGTTTAAACTTAATGAAGGTAGAATTGCTGCTTTATTTACTAAGAGATCAACATTTGCTGCGTTTGTTTTCAGAGCAGCACTTTTTATTTCGGGAAATGTATTTTCTGCAAGCTGGTATATTTCTGCGGAAGAAGACTTAAGTTCCTGTGGCATTTCTTTCAAATCAGGACGTTCTATTTCAAAATCAGGAATAATCGGCATTTCCATGAGTTGCATCAGCTGCACTTTTGCAAGTTGTAACTGGTTTTCTGCATTTACTTTTGCCGCTTTGTCGGTAGTCAATTGCGCTAGTACCTGGTAAAGACTGCTTTCTGCCAATTGCCCGGCAGAAACATAAAGCGACGTTTTTTTCACCTGTACACTATCTGCGTCAATCTGGTGTTGTGCTATGGTAACCGCATCATATTCAAATAGCAGTTGCACATAAGCGGCAGTTACGTTAAGTGCAAGATTATTCTTCTGGGTTTCAATGTCCAGTTTGCTGGCCTCAAAATTCAACTTATTTTCTTTTACCAGGTTCATGTATTTAAAACCACCAAAAAGAATAACGCTGGAACTTAAAGATGGATCATTACTTGTCGTGCTCTGGCGAACAACCTGGTTTGTATAAGTGTTGATGGTATTTCCAAAACTAAATGATTGGGCATCACTAAAATTCAAATTGGGCAATATATTCGCTTTTGATTGCTGATAATTGATCTTACTTACTTCACTGGTCAGTTTTTGCTGATTTAGCGCAACATTATTTTTGAAAGCAAAATCCATACATTCATTCAACGACCATACCTTTTTCTGAGCATCTGCAAATACTGAAACAAGCATTAAGGCCAATACTATAAACCATTTAGCATTCCCATAAGTTTCAGTTTTTTTCATATTGTATTTTCTTTCGTTATTTAACATTCACGGCTGTGCAAATGTGAGAAGCCTTTGACAAGTATGTATTACACAACTTTTGAAATTAGTTGTATCATTCACAGGTCTTTTTTAAAAA
>CAIYVS010000840.1 GCA_903929655.1 uncultured Bacteroidota bacterium
ACAAAAAGGAGCAACTATTGCTCCTTTTTGTTTATCACGACAACATCTTCTCCAGCTTCAAAAAAGCATCAGAAGGATTAAGATTTTCCCAGAGTATCCTGTAAATGATGGTAGCGATCGGAATACCTATGGAGTATGTTTTAGAAACGGCCTGCATACCTCTTGCTGCATAATAACCTTCTGCCACCATGCTCATTTCAAGCTGTGCTGCTTTAACAGAATAACCTTTGCCTATCATGGTGCCGAAAGTGCGGTTGCGGCTATGCAGCGAGTAGCAGGTTACAAGCAGATCTCCCAGGTAGGCACTGGTATGGAAATCCGGCCTTTCATTAGAGGGATGTACTTTCTCAAAATGGTCATTCAGGAAATGATACATCTCGCGATAGCAATTGGTAATATATACGCTCAGGAAATTATCTCCGTAATCCAGTGAGCGGGCAATCCCCGCGCCGATGGCATAAATATTTTTCAAAACGGCTGCATATTGCGCGCCCCAAATGTCGTGGTTGGAGCTGGTAAAAATATACGTGTTATTAAAGGCTTGTGATACCTTATGCGCCAGCGAATCATTCAGCCCTGAGAAAGTAAGATAAGACAGCCTTTCATCAGCAACCTCTTCTGCATGGCAGGGGCCTGTAATGGCAACATAATCTTCCTGCCTGCTGCCAATATGTTTACTGAGATAATCGCTTAATAAGAGATTAGAATCGGGTAGTATGCCTTTTATGGCTGAGATGATATTTTTGCCCTTCCACAATTCGGGATCCACACTTTCTATTACTTTCTGTGCGTAAGCGGAGGGCACACATACTAGCACTGTATCGCATGCATTCAGGACAGCTTCAAGGCTGGTGGTAGGCTGTATCATTTCCGGCAGAAAACTTACTGAAGTAAGATAATGCGGGTTATGATGCCTGTTTTGCAGATGGTTTACGGCATCCTGGTTGCGTACCCACCAATAAATGGAATTTCCATTGTCTGTTAAAATTTTAGCAAGGGCAGTGCCCCAGCTCCCATTGCCTATGATACCTATCTGTCCTAAATGATGTGCACTCAAATCTGAAGGAATTAGTTTGAATTTTTATTCTGTAGACTTAACTTCAAAAAGCTTGTCTTTGTTTACCACACGAACTTTCGTTTTTTCTTTTAATGTTCTGGCTATGGCGCCATAGGGTGCTATTACTACTTCGTCGCCCTCCTGCAATCCGCCGGTAATTTGCAGGTACTGGTTATCCTGCAATCCGGTCTTCACATCTCTTATAGACACCTGGTTCGTTTTTTTGTCGTATAAAAAAACAAGTTGCCTGATATTGTCTTTGTCGAGACCTCCGCTTTGATTTCTTTTATTTTTTACACTATCGGGCCAGTCGCGGGTGGTTACTGCATTTACAGGTACGGATAAAATATTGTCCTGCCGGTTGGTACGTATCTCCACTGATGCAGACATGCCTGGTTTGAACGGAAATTTGCCTTTGGCCATTTTTGCAACAAGGTCCTTATAGCTGTCAGCGAAAATAAGTATATGAACCGTGTAATTAGTCACCTGGTCTGTACTTGCTGTTACAGTACCGCTACTGCTGGACACGCCGATCTTTGATACGATGCCGGTAAATTTCCTGTTTCTGTAAGCGTCCGCATCAATAATGGTAGTATCGCCTATCTTCACTTTTGCTATATCCGTTTCGCTCACATTCACACGCACTTCCATACGGCTCATATCTGCAATGGTCAGCATTTCTGTACCTGCCATTTGCGCTGTACCAACTACACGCTCTCCCTTCTTTACATTGAGTTGTGAAATGATACCTGAACTGGGAGCTATGATCGTTGTTTTCAGAAGAGTCTCCCTGGATTGTGACAGGTTTGCTTCGGCGCCCTCAACTGCATATTTGCCACCTGATGAGCTTGCTTTTGAAGCATCGAAGGCCGCTTTTGCTCCTTTATAGGACTGTTCAGCCTGCTCAAATTCCAGCTGCGAAATGACCTTATCTTTGTATAGTTTTTTATTACGGTTATAAGTAGCAAGCGCCAGGTCGTATTGCGATTCTGCCTGGGCCATCATCTGTTTTGCATTCATTGCACTTGCTCTGGATTGCTGTACCGAAGCCTCGGCCTGGTCAACCATAGAATTGTAAATAGCAGGATTGATCTTCACCAAAAGTTCGCCTTTGTGCACACTGTCGCCTTCCTCCACCTTTAATTCTATGATTTCTCCGCTTACTTCCGGCGCTATCTTCACCTCTGTTTCAGGGTAGATTTTTCCACTGGCAGTTACGGTTTCGGTAATAGTATGCTTTGCAGCTTTTTCAATAGCCACTTTTACACCATCGTCTCCGCTTGCCTTGGCAATAATGATCAGTATTATCAATAAACCTGCCCCGCCACCTGCAAGCCACCAAATTGTTTTTTTCTTCATTTGTGATATATGATTTGCTAAGATAATGAATTAGAATGAGTTGTTTATATAGCGGCTGGTGCATCCTGCTATCCATGTTCGGAAATATCATTTTTCCTATAAATATCTTTTCTATGCCCGAGTCTAATTACTTCAATAATAATAATACGGTACATACGCTGCTTTAGTCAATGATCCCTTTATCTTTTAAGCGTTTTTTTGCTTCTTCCCAATCGCTATACTCGTTTTCTTTATTGTTTAATTCTATAGCAAGAATATCTTCAAGATATTCCATAACATCATTTTCTGACGTCTTGTCACTTTTCAATTGTTTCAGGTCAATCAGCAAGCCTGTTTTTTCGCCTTTGTCGTCCATTACAAAATTTATCCCTGTCATAATGTTTTGTTATTTATAAATCGCGCTGCTATTTTTCATAATATAATAATTCCAATTCTTTCACTTTTTTGAATTGCTTATCAGATGTAACCAATGGGATATCCAGGTTGATAGCTGTTGCTGCAATAATACTATCTGGTAATTTAAGATTGTAAGTTCTGCGTACAAGTATGCTTTGTTCCTTTATCTCCTTATCCAAACCACAAATTTGAAACTCTTTTAAAAATTTTTGTATCTGATGTTGTTCAGACTGGATAATGTTTTTATAACTGAGTAGCTCAATTTCACTTATGATTGAAATGAAAAGTAGTTCCCCAAATAAAAGCTGTGCTAACGATTCATCCCCTGCTAAAATGTACAATACAGCATTTGTATCAAGTACATATTTATTCCCACTCATTCCGAAGGCGTTTTTGTATTTCCAGGGGGTCTTCTTTCAGATGGATGACACCACAATACTTTTTTGTATTCACGCCTGTTTTTTTATGACGACGCTCCAGTTTTTTGCGGATTGCATCAATTTCTTTTTTACCAGCCCCTTTCTTTATTGTTAATACCATAGTCTTTATTTAGTTTTATACATCTAGGTTTATTAATAACAAAGTTAAGCAAAATCTCTTTAACACGTCTGATGCCCTAAGTCTGGCACTACCTCACCTCACTCCCTGCCGCAGCCATTTCAAGCGGCGAAACAAATATCAGTCTGCCATCGGAGTTTTGAGCCATCAGTATCATGCCTTTGCTTTCTATGCCGCGCATTTTGCGGGGGGCCAGGTTAGCAACAACCGTTACCTGTTTGCCTACTATCTCTTCCGGTTTAAAATGCAAGGCAATCCCCGATACCACAATTCTCTTTTCACCATTGCCCATATCCAGTTCCAGTTTTAAAAGTTTATCGGCTTTCTCTACTTTTTCTGCATGCAAAATAGTGCCTACGCGCAGGTCCATTTTTCCGAAATCATCAATATTGATCTCAGCCTTTTGAAGAGGCGCTTGTACTTGCTCTCCAGGTTTTGTTTCGCTTGTATTTTCCATCTTTTCTTTATTGTCTTTAGATGTATTATTTGCTTTTTCGGACTTATGACTTACGACTTGCGACTTATGACTTTCACCCCGTAATTTCTGTATCTGTGCTTCTATTTCTGTGTCTTCA
>CAIYVS010000841.1 GCA_903929655.1 uncultured Bacteroidota bacterium
AGTCATACGCTACTCCTATCCTCACTCCCTTGAATTCAACACCTGCAGTAAACATCATTGCATCTCCTGTACGATACCATCCCCCCAGGAAGAAACCTGTAGAATACATAGGAAACTCAGGATTTCCTGAAAGATAATGGAACTCATTACCGGCAATAATTTCGTTAGCTGAAGCCTGGTTTTGATATAACACAGCTGGGCGGAGGCTGAATCTCTGGCTTAAATTCCATACAGCACCTACCTGGCCATTATAACGCATATCAAGCCCTACCTGGTTGCTCTGCTTTGTTTCAAAAGCATCGGCAGGCTGGTTCAGGTTATTTGCACCTAAAGCAATTATATAATTAAATTTATCACTTGGGCTGCTGGCAAAGCTTACACCTGCATTTACAGTATAATATTTCACCTGGTTTAATAAACCTAACTGGTATTCTAAAGATGTGCCCGGCTGAAAAGTACCATTTACATATTCATCCCCGAAATAAAGCTTGGTAAGATCAAGAGTTTTCTGGGAATACCCACCCTGTAAGCCTACAGACAATACCTTATTTACGTTGGCCCCGAGGAATTTATGATATGCAACCGATACCAAACCACTGAAGTTGGAAAGATTTGCATCACCGGCCTGATCTTTATACACCTGCAAACCTACAGCCAGGTAATCGTCTACACTCAAATCGTGAAGAATCGGGGCATCTATTGATGCACCGTAAGTAAGAAATGGCACCGTAACACTTGCCCATTGATTCCGATAAATAGCAGTAACCCTCGCCATTCCATCAAAACCGCCTGTGAAAGCAGGGTTTATTACTAAAGGCGCCGCATCAAACTGTGTAAAGTGTATATCTTGTGCTTGCGCAGTTTGTATACTTAGTGCAAGCGCGGCCACAAGACTTGCACGGGCAATGGTACTTTTCCTAATCATGATATTTGCCTTATGTGTTGTTATCTAATTAATGTTACGTTTCCTTGTTTAACAAATTGACGACCCGTATTGGTAAATGCCTCAACCATATATACATATACGCCAACCGGCTGAGGAGTTCCGTTATACCTTCCATCCCAGCCATTATTTATGTCACCGGTACTGAAAACTTCCTGTCCCCAACGGTTGAAAATACGGAAATATTTCAAAGTTGCAATGCCTCTCTTAATAATTTTTAATTCTCCATTTGGTCCGCTACCCGGTACAAAGGCGTTTGGCACGTCTAAAAGGGTCTCCGGATTTACATATACTTTTATAGAATCTGTAATTGTACAGTTACTTTCAGTGGTCGCAGTCAAAAAATACAAGGTATTTACGTCTAGCATCGCAATCGGGTTTGATACACTGTCTGAACTCAGGCCCACCGGTGGAAACCACCTGAATCTTACGCCATTACCCTGTGGGTTCATCTGGTAAGATTCACCGGGATATAAGGTCACGGAATCCGGCATCTCAAGCACAGCCCTCGGATTAACTATTAAATTGACAGACAAAGTATCATGGCAATTATATTGGTCCGTAACCAAAACAGTGTAAATAATGCTTGCAGCAGGTATTACCGCAGGATTGGCCAGATTGGCATTGTCCATGAAATAATTAGGACTCCATTTATAGGATACACCGCCTGAAGCTATCATTTGCAATGGTTCTGCCAATGGGCAAACACTTGTATCTGTGAAAGTAAGCAATTTTCCAAAACCGCCTGGGTGCACTATAACATGGATAGAATCCACGCCTTTACAACCCGCAGGGGTAGTTACTGTCAGCACCACAGTTGAACTGCTGTCTCCAAAATATACAACAGCAGGGACATATGAATAGTTTAAGTCACTAGCCGGAGTCCAGCTATATGTATATTTTGTATACCAACCAGGACTAACTCCGGAATGCAGCTGAAGTGTATCCCATTCGCACATCTGCCTGTCCGAACCTAAAACAACAACAGGATTGGGTTGCACGTCAATATTAAAAGAATGCACCATCAAAGGGCAACCTGGATAACTACCGGTAACAATATAAGTGGCCGTAGTATCCGGACTTATTACCGGCGTAAGCGAACTAACATTCGACACTCCAACTGTCGGCGTCCATGAATACGTAAATTCAGTGTCTCCTGCAGCTCTTACCTGCACTGTAGCACCAAAGCACAATGCCGTATCCTGGTTAAATAAAGTAAAATCATTAGGAAGTACGTGCACATTTATTGTATCATAGCCATCACAACCTATGGCAGTGGGGCTAACCTTAATAACATACTGAATATTGCCTACAGCTGTCGGGGTAGACACCGGGTTGGCGATATTCGTAGCACTAAGATACGTGCCGGGTGTCCATAAATAAGTATATGTTTGGTTGGTAGGCGTGACCGTTGTGCTAAATGGAATATTCATACCCAAACATATGTTGCGCAAAGTAGGCCCTGCATCCACCACCGGCGAAACATTAATAGTAAGGGTCATGCTGTCATGAGATGGGTAGCAACCGGATAATGGCATATTAACTACCACCTGGTAAATAGTGGTAACCAACGGTTTTGCCCAGGGGGTCCGGCTAAAAGGATTACTTAAACCCGTAGCAGGTATCCATTGTACCGACAAAATACTATCTGTATACACACTCAGTTGTATGGAGTCATATTTACATATAGCAGTATCATTGTTCAGGATTTGCACATAAATTGAATCATAGATTGTCATTAAAGAACTATCAATAATAATAGGCGTACTACCACCGCAGGCATAAGGTGAATATATATACAGCATCACTGTTTTAGGGCCTAAAGGAACGGGCTCGTTAAGCCCCTGGATATATAATATGGTAGAAGTATCTCCTGCCGGGATGACGACACTGTCCGGTATCTGCGTATAATCAGTACCATTTGCTGCAGTACCTGATATAAGGTAATGTATCGTCAATGGAGTAGGGAATGGTACCGGACGTGTGAAAACAAATTCACCGGGCTGGCAACCCCTTACACAATAATTCACAGGCTGGGTAAGGCCACCTCCACCTACAGAAAATATACCTGTATTCACAGAATTTAAACTACCTGCCTTCAACCAAACACCCGAATCCAAAACATGGTCAGATGCATCCGCAACGCCTAATTTCAGGTGATAAGTATCGCAGGGCGTCACTGCTGCAACCGCTGTCATAACTACAGTTAATCCATCATAGGTTACAGTAGAACCCGTATTGGTCCTGAAATATGCATTAAATGGAGAACCGGGGCCAACAGCCTGGCAATAAGCTACATATCCCGGATGGCTGGGAGTAGCCCCATTTACACTGTTTATGCAAACCGGTATATTAGTGCCCGGCACCAAAGCGATATTTGTCTTCACGGGGTATCCCGGGCCCTGGATAAAAAATCCGAACACGTCATTATATTGCGTACAGGTAAAACTAGTATACTCTTCAGAACCAAAAACATAATCAAATTTAATGGTATCGCCTGCAGGGATAAAATCAAACTCCAATACACAGGCATCATAAGTTGTTTGAGAAGACAAACTGTTCAGATCTGCATCTCCGCCGGTATTATTGCTGTTAGAAGCAAAACTGTTTGCAGCACTGTTAGTCCCTATAATACTGCCGCTGGAATTTGCTACGCCATTTGTAAGAATTACACCACTGTCCAAACCGAGGTTGCTTGCAGTAACCACGAATATACCGTTTGCCTGTGTAGGGCAATTCATGGTTGGATTCAGGATGATCACACCTGTTCCCACTAGCTCCTGCGCAAGAGCTGCAGCTGTTTGGTTGGGTGTAACAGTTATCTGGGCATTTGACGATATTGCGCCAAGCATAAAGCAAATGATTGCTCCGATAAACGCAACATAATTTACTGCCCTTGCATGATGAGTAAAGTAATTTCTTTTCATAACCCTGTCTTTAACAATACGGACAATTATAAAGACAGGCAAAGTTCACAAATGGTTTGCGAAAATGGCTATCTTTTCTTTTTTCAAAAATAACATTAATATTAATATTTTACAAGAATATTTATAAAAGAGCTACTTTATTAATATTGTACTTTCGCATACAGTTTGCCAAAACTATGGCCACCTCAAAAAAAAATAAAAATACCCCTCCTGCAGAACCGGTAAACCAGGACTTACCAGTTAATCTAAACCGAAAGCGGCAGATAAGGCTTGCTTTTGGCTTATTTTTCCTGCTTACGGGGATATTTATATCTTTTTACATAATTAGTTATTTTTTTACATGGAAGGCCGACCAGGATAAATTCTTCACAGACAAAAGCATTAGCTACTTTCTTTTTCATGACCACAGCGTCATAGCCAATTGGGGCGGCCGAATGGGTGCAGCTTTGTCTCATATGTTTGTTTATATGGGTGCAGGCGTGGCTTCCATGGCTATCGGCCTCTGGCTCGGCTCACTAGGGCTGAATATCCTTTACGGCAAAAGCATTTTGCCCTTATTGCGCTACCTCCGCTGGTTATCTATCACCCTATTGCTTATTGGCCCCATCCTGGCCTACTCGCTGCCAAATGCCGCTTTCCCCTTTGGCGGTGCCTGGGGAAATGAAGCAATAGCCTATCTAAATGGCTTTTTCGGCTCCGGGGGCACAGGTTTAATTCTTCTTGCCATCTCATTATTTTTCCTGTTCAGTGTTTTTGCACTTGATTTGCGACCTTTTATAAACAGCCTGGGAACAAGCCTGAAGAAAACACTGGCTGCTGCATTTGTGCCAAGAGAAAAACCGGCAACAGAACCCGAAACCCCTGCGGAAGAACCCCTAGTACAGGAAGAAATAAAAAAAGAAAACAAAGAAACAGAACCTGAAAACGAGGTAAACGACAAGTCAGGATGGAATATGACCCTGAATGAAAAAGAAAGACTCCTCGCCGAAGAACAATTGCTTGTGGCAGAACACCTGCCGGCTTATGAAAACGAAACTGAATCAGAAGAATATCCTGAAGATTCAGAAGAAGAAGAGATCGGCGAATTAGAACTGAACATCCACACAACTGAGCCCAAAGCAATACCCAAAGAAGACCTGGAACTTTCTTTCGAAGTAATACAGCAGAATGAAAAACCAGCCATTTTACATGGCTCACATATCAGCATCGCCGACAAAGAGCCCTATGCACCCGAACTGGACCTCCCAGATTATAAATTCCCAACCATCGATCTTTTAGAAGACCGCACACAGGAAATTATTTCTTACGATAAAGAAGAACTGGAAAAGAACAAAAACCAGATCATACAAACATTAAAAAGCTTCGGCATAGAGATACAGCGCATCAGCGCCACAGTAGGCCCTACCGTTACACTATACGAGATCATCCCCGCCGAAGGCGTACGCATATCCAAGATACGTAACCTGGAAGACGATATTGCTCTTAATCTTGCAGCCCTTGGCATACGTATCATTGCCCCTATTCCCGGACGCGGAACAATAGGTATCGAAGTGCCAAATGCCAACAAACAAATGGTATCCATGCGGGCGCTCATCACAAGCGAAAAATTTGTGAATAATAAAATGAGCCTCCCTATAGCCCTGGGCAAAAAGATAGATAATGAAAATTATGTGGTCGACCTGGCCACCATGCCGCACCTCCTCATGGCCGGTGCCACAGGCCAGGGTAAATCTGTTGGTATCAATGCCATCCTGGTTTCACTACTTTATAAAAAGCATCCATCACAATTAAAATTTGTAATGATCGACCCCAAGAAAGTGGAACTATCTATTTACAAAGTAATAGAAAAACATTTTCTTGCCAAGCTCCCCAACGAAGAAGAAGCTATTATAACAGACACCAAAAAAGTGATCTACACACTCAATGCACTCTGCATTGAAATGGATAACCGTTATGAATTGCTGAAAGAAGCAGGCGCACGTAACATAAAAGAATATAACGAAAAATTCATCAGCCGCCGTTTGAACCCCGAGCGCGGGCATAAATACCTGCCGTTCATTGTGCTTGTTATAGATGAGTTTGCAGACCTGATCATGACAGCCGGCAAAGAAGTCGAAATGCCCATAGCACGCCTGGCCCAATTGGCCCGCGCAGTAGGCATCCACCTCATCATTGCCACACAACGCCCTTCGGTAAATGTTATCACCGGCACCATAAAAGCCAACTTCCCAGCACGCATCGCATTTAAAGTATCTGCCAAAGTCGATTCCCGCACCATCCTGGATGCAGGAGGCGCAGAACAACTCATAGGCCGTGGCGACATGCTTGTATCTCACGGATCAGAATTATTGCGTCTGCAATGTGCCTTTGTTGATACACCCGAAGTAGAACGCATTGTGGACTTTATAGGTTCACAAAGAGGCTATGCATCCGCATTTGAACTACCGGAATACGAAGGCGACGAAGAAGAAAACAGTAAAGTAGCCGACCTAAGCAACCGCGATAAACTGTTTGAAGATTGTGCCAAAGTTGTAGTGCAAACTCAAAACGGCGCCACCTCCAACCTGCAACGCCGTTTCAACCTCGGCTATAACCGTGCAGGCCGCATCATGGACCAATTGGAAGCTGCAGGCATTGTAGGCCCCGCAGTGGGCAGCAAACCCCGCGATGTGTACTTTAAAACCGATGCAGAGCTCGAACAGTTTTTAAGCACCTTATTTTAACAAAATTATAATCGCCCTTAATAGGGTCTTACAGCCACAAAACCATGCAACTGTGAGCAATGCTGGTTTTTTTAAAATATCTTTGCACAAAATCATATTACAGAAGAAAAAACAATGATGAAGAAAATCCTCAGCATAGCCATTTTAGCTCTTACCGGTATGCAGCCCGTATCGGCACAAAATAATGATACAAAAGCAAAAGAAGTATTACAAAGCGTTAGTAAAAAGATCAACAGCCTTAAATCAGTTAAAGCAAACTTTGCCCTTCATCTCAGCGGTGGCAATGGCAAAGTAAATGAAACTAAAAAAGGTACTTTCTCTATGAAAGGCCAGAAATATCATGTTACCATAAACGGACAGGAAATTATTTGCGATACCAAAACCATCTGGACCTATACTAAAGAATCTAACGAAGTCCAGGTAAATAAATACGATCCTAAAGAGCAAACCATTTCCCCTGCAAAACTCTTCACCGATTTCTACGACAAAGAATATAGCTACCGCTACATAGGCGAAAAGAAAGTAGCCGGAAAGAACTGCGATATAGTAGAAATGACACCACTCAATAAAGACAAACAGCTTTCTAAAATTGAGATCAGTGTAGACAAAGCCACCCATATGGTTGTTGGCGGCAACGTCTGGGAAAAGAACGGTAACAAATATGCTTACGACATCAGCGGATTCACACCCAATGCCAACGTACCTGATAACCTCTTCACCTTCGACCCCAAAGAGCATCCAGGGGTTGAAGTGGTGGATTTAAGGTGAATAATTTTTTTCTCTGCTCAATTATGCGCATAAATTATCTGAAAATCCATCAAGTATTTTTGACCACATTACCAAATTTATTCTCCTGGCTTTTTTATTATTTCCAAACGTGCTTATAAAGCCATTTCCAGCTTCAAAAGGTCATCA
>CAIYVS010000842.1 GCA_903929655.1 uncultured Bacteroidota bacterium
ATCACCCACTAATAATAGGCAGAAATATTAAAGTATTACAAAGCTGCTGTATATTTGTGTCCTTATCAATCAATAAGATTAAAAAAATAATATGAAAGAGTTTTTTAAGATGTTCTTCGCTTCTTTATTGGCGATGATAGTGGCAGGAATCGTTGTGCCGATCCTTGTTATAGGGATTATAGTAGCTGTAATTTCCAAAAGTGTAAATAAGGAGAAAATAACAAAAGTTGATGCAAACAGTGTTTTGGTAGTAGACCTTGATAAACGTTTTCATGAGCAGGGACAAAGTAATTCCATTGCAGCTTTTACACATGAGAATTCCTATTCCGGTGGATTGTATGATATGCTTCATGCCATAAAATATGCAAAAACAGATGATAATATTAAGGGCATATTGATCAAATTGTCGGCAAGTCCTAACGGTTGGGCAACGCTGCAGCAATTGCGCATGGCGCTAAGCGATTTTAAATTATCCAATAAATTTATTTATGCTTATGGTGAAAATATAACACAGGGTGCTTATTACATAGGTTCTGTGGCAGATAGTGTGTACATGAACCCAGTGGGGAATTTTGATCTGAAAGGTTTTGCTACCATATTGGCATTTTTTAAAGGTACGCTGGACAAACTGGAACTGAAACCGGAGATATTTTATGCAGGTAAATTTAAAAGCGCCACAGAACCTTTCCGCGCTGATAAAATGAGTGAGCCAAACAGGGAGCAAATACAGGCATTTCAAAAGGATTTTTGGAGCGAATTTGTACAGGCTGTTTCGCAACACACTCACACAGATACTGCTAATATCAATATGCTGGCTACAACAGGAACCATACAATTTCCATCGGATGCCTTGAAATATAAGTTGGTAGATGGACTACTGTATTGGGATGAAATGGAAAACCGCCTGCGTGGTAAAACGGGCACTAAAGAATCAGAAGATATTAAGTATGTATCATTAGACGATTATGTTGCCAAAGCAAGAACCGGCCAAAAACTAAATGATAAAAAGATTGCCATAGTCTTTGCTGAAGGTGCAATTAATGATGGTGAACAAAGTGACGAATATGAAATAGCTGCCAAAACATTTATTGAAACCATCAGAAAAGTAAAGAAGGATGATAAAATAAAAGCGGTTGTATTACGCATCAATTCACCCGGCGGCAGTGCTTTAGCTTCCGATGTGATTTTACGCGAATTAAACCTGCTGAAGCAAAAAAAACCGCTTATTGTATCTATGGGCGATTATGCTGCATCAGGGGGGTACTATATTGCTGCGGAAGCCGATAGTATTTTTGCATTGCCCAATACCATTACTGGGAGCATAGGTGTATTCTCTATGCTGTTTAGTTTTGAAGGACTGGCAAAAAATAAATTAGGTATTACTTTCGATGGCGTAAAAAATGCCCCTTATGCAGATTTCCCTACGGCTTCAAGACCATTGAATGAAGATGAATCTAAGCGTATGCAGAATTCTGTTGATAATATTTACAGCATTTTTAAAGGACACGTATCCAAAGGGCGTAATATCAGCATGGCTGATGTGGATAGCATAGCCCAGGGCCGTGTATGGACCGGTACACAAGCTTTGAAAATAAGACTGGTAGATGGCCTTGGAAACCTGGACAGGGCTTTGCAAAGCGCCGCTGCTATGGCTAAAATAAGTGATTATAAACTGGTTACCTTTCCCGAACCTGCCGATAAAATGGAAGTCCTTATCCGCAAGTTTAAGAATAATACAGGGGCAGAATCTATAAAGGCAGGTTTAAAGAAAGAGATGGGGGAGAGCTATGAATGGATAGAAAAAATAAAAGCCCTCAAAGATATAAACGGCAAAATGATGATGACCATGCCCTTCGTGCTGGATGTGAAATAATTTAGGATAAAGCAGTAATTTTGTATAAAATAACATATCAGTATGGTATTGGTTCTTAAGAAAGGCGCAAGCAAGAAGGAAATAGAAGCTATTAATGAAAAACTTGCGAAAAACCATAAAAAAAAGCGTTTTGATGCTTATAAGCATTGTGGCGTAATTAAATTACAGGAGGATGCACTCGCTATTCAAAAACGCTTAAGGGATGAGTGGCGCTGATTTATTCCTGGACACAAATATTGTTTTATACCTGTTAGAAGGAGATAAAACCTTGGCCGCAATGATGAACGATAAGGAAATCTATATTTCTTTTATCACTGAGATGGAGCTATTGAGTTATAAGAATCTCAGTACAAGTGAAGAAAAAAGAATCCATATTTTTTTAGAGGACGCAATAGTAGTGGATATGACATTTTTGATAAAACAAAAAGCAATCCAGGTAAGAAAAACAACAGGTATGAAATTGCCAGACAGTATTATTGCTGCATCCGCATTGCAAATGGAAATGGCATTACTAACAGCGGATACCGGATTTAGAAAAGTGAAATCACTGGATTATTTGCACTACGAGAAGTAATTTTGTACAAAATATATAAGCTATGACAACAGCGAATATAAGAGAACAGTTGCACCATTTTATTGATAACACTGAGGATAAAAGGGTAAAAATTATTTATGCCCTTTTTGAAAATGAAATTAAAAACGAGGATTGGGACTATACAGATGAGTTTAAGAAAGAACTTGATAGACGTTATGAAGCATATAAGAAAGACGGGAAGGTAATAACCCGTGACGCAATGAATAAACGTATAAAAAAACTATTAAAGGCTAAGGCATAGTAATTCGGATGTATGAAATTACATTTAGGGCAATTGCTGCTGAAGAATATGAAGAAGCTACACGTTGGTATGGAGAAAGAAGTGAGTCTGCCGCAATGATGAAAAAGGAATCTATTCC
>CAIYVS010000843.1 GCA_903929655.1 uncultured Bacteroidota bacterium
CTCTTTGTCCCGGGTTGTTATAAGGTTGCTACTGTACAAATAGATAATGCTCCTGCCATTACAAAAACTGTAAGTATTGATAAGGATATCATTCCCATATTCAGCAGAAGCTGTGCATTATCAGGCTGCCATGCTTCAGGCGGCCATGTGCCGAACCTGTCGGCAGCTAACGCATATAATTCATTAATTAACGGTAATTATATAAATAAGGCAACACCATCCAGTAGCTTGCTTTACCTGTGGTTAACAGGAAAAAAAGCCGTAACAATGCCGATAGGTGCCAATAATAATCCATCAAACATTAATGCGCTGGTGCTTGCATGGATAACACAAGGTGCAAAAAACAACTAAACGTACAAAAAAATGAAACATTTGATTATAAAATACAAATCATTTTTTAATTATGCCTGCCTGGCGATGCTTACTATATTACTTACTAATGCCGGCAAGGTTGTAGCACAGGGCATACCTGTAAGGCAAGATACGTCGTCGGATGATATTGTGAGTACTACCCGGAAAGTTGTAAGGAAAACGCCTGTAAAAAACACTTTTGAAAGCAACTGGATCATAGAAAGCCAAACTGTAATGGTTCCTTCAAAAGGTACATTGGAATTCGATATTCAGCACCGCTTTGGTATTGTCAATAATGGTTATTCAGATTTTTACGGCCTGTTCGCACCCGCCATCATCAGGCTGGGCCTTGAATATGTGCCTGTTAAAAATTTACAATTGGGATTGGGATTATGTAGCGACAGAATGCAGCTTGATCTGAATGGCAAATATGCACTCCTCAAGCAAACTAAAAATGGTATGCCTGTAAGCCTTACCTATTATGGAAATATGGTAATAGATACCCGTTCAAAATCAAATTTCGTAACCGATGGAGACAGGATATCCTACTTCGACCAATTGATGATAGCAAGAAAAATTACATCGAAATTTTCCGTTCAGGCAGCCATCAGTTTGTCTCATTTCAATAATGTTCCGGGATATATAGATGCAGAAGGCATTATACAGAATACTGTAAAAAATGATCAGTTCACCATGTCATTCATGGGAAGGTATAAGATATCTAATGTTATGGCAATCCTTGTAGATTACGATCAGCCATTAACCCAGAATGTAACAAACAACCCCCGCCCTAACCTGGCTTTTGGACTTGAGATCGTTACCAGTTCACACTGCTTCCAGATCATAGCAGGCAATTGTCAGTATATACTTCCACAAAACAATGCCTTATATAATCAGAATGATCTTACAAAAGGGCAATACCTGGTTGGCTTTAATATGACCAAATTGTGGAATTTTTAGAATAACTACATTCTTTTAAAGATTGAATAAAAAACATTAGCCGCCAGTTTTCATTCATTATTAAATTAGCAATAAAGGAGAAAAAGACCCTAAAATATTTTGGATTTGTACTTACATGAGTTGCAGGTACAATGAAGATTATAATAAATGCTGATCATTAATTTTTAAACATAAGATAAAATGAAAAAATCAATCTTAATGAGTATCCTTGTGGGAGGCACCCTTATGTGCCTTTCCTTCACTCCTGACAGCAAGAAACCCTGGAATGCACCGGCTGCAGCAGCTTCGAAAGCAAACCCACAAAAAGGTGCAGAATCAATAGCTACCGGGAAAGTCCTTTTTGCAAAACATTGCCAGTCATGTCATGGTAAAAAAGGCATGGGAGATGGCACAAAAGCATCTGAGCTAAAAACGGAACCAGGTGATTTTTCAAAAGCAGTTTTTCAATCTCAAAGTGATGGTGCTATTTTCTATAAAATATCGGAAGGCAGGGATGATATGCCTAGTTTTAAGAAAAAAATGGCGGATGCCAACGATATCTGGGATCTGGTTAACTATATAAGGACCCTTAAAAAATAATTCTGGGTACACCTTCATCAAACAATCAATTTCATTTTATGCAAACAGAAAAAAGCAATGTAACGCGAAAAAAATTTGCAGGTTGGCTGGGCGTATTATCCCTGTTTGCAATGTTAGGAGCGGCTTTCAGAATACGGAAAAATAAAAAAATCGAAACAGTAAAAATGCTGACCCAGGATGGACAATTGGTGGAAGTAGATGCTAAACTTCTGGCAGCCAGCAGGAAGAAAATATCTGATAAAGAGCTTCAGGATTGGGTAAAAAACAGGAACTGATTTATTGTCTTTAAAAAATTACACTCATGTCCACTGATAATACTTCCCGGAAAGAGTTTTTTGCATCCATGCTAACAGCAGGCCTTGCTATTGCAGGATGCTCGCCAAAGAAGAACCCATTTGAAACGGCTGCCGGCGAAGATGCTAAAGCAAGCGGTGAAATGGTAAAACTCTTGTCGGTAGACGGGGAAGTGATAGAAGTAGATAGGGCATTTCTGAAACCTATGCCACAGATGCCGGCAGTCTCAAACAGCGAAGCAAGAAAAGGGATTGCAGGGAAGAAATTTGTAATGGTCATAGACCTTTCCAGGTGCAAAAACCTGAAAAAATGCCAGACTGCATGTAGCCATACACACCAGCTTCACTCAGAGCTTAGCTGGCTAAAAGTGTATCCCATGAAGGAAGAAGAGCATACAGCATCATACTGGCAACCTACTATCTGTATGCATTGTGATGAACCTCCCTGTGTAAAGGTTTGCCCGGTTGATGCAACATTTAAAAGACAGGATGGAATTGTACTCATAGATAGTGACCGCTGCATAGGCTGCCGGTTTTGTATGGCCGCCTGCCCTTATTCCACTAGAGTATTTAACTGGGAAAAACCGGATATTCCTGAAGCTGTTGCAAATCAACCGTATTCATGCGAGACAAGCATTCCGCAAAAAAAAGGAACTGTAGGTAAGTGTGATTTTTGCCCTGATATGGCCAGGGTTGGAGAATTGCCGCATTGTGTTTCGGCCTGCCCTAATGGTGTTTTTGCTTTTGGGGACTTGAATGAAGATTCAGTAACCAACGGTGCAGAAACATTTCGCTTCAGCGATCTGATAAGAGATAAAGCGGGTTACCAGCTCATGGATGATCTTGGCACTAAACCAAGCGTTTATTATTTGCCCCCGGTATCCAGGAATTTCCCCTTCGAGTCTGGGCTTGAAAATGAGCATGAAAAATCTTAAGTACTCAAAATAAAACAAACTCGTTTACATCCCCTGTAAAGCATATGTAATGGCGCAACCTTTATTAACAGACGAAAGGATCATCAGTGATCTTCTCCCTCAAAAATTCGGTACCAGGGGAATGTTATGGACAGCCCTACTGATGGCTATCTGTCTCCTGGGCATATTTGCCTACTATCGCCAGCTAAGATACGGATTGATCGTAACCTCTATGAGAGACTATGCATCCTGGGGTATTTATATCTCCAACTTCGTTTTTTTCGTCGCTATCAGCCTGGTAGGCTCTTTGATTACAGCTATCCTACGTTTATCGGGTGTACATTGGAGTACACCATTAACACGCATAGCAGAGATCATAGCCGTTGCTGCAATTACATTTGCCTCCATCATAATTATTGTGGATATGGGCAGACCTGATAGGTTTTATTTCCTCATCCTGTATGGCCGCCTTCAATCTCCTATTATATGGGATGTTATTGTTATCAGTACTTACTTTTTTATAAGTCTCTTATTGCTCTACATACCACTCTTGCCTGATATGAAAATATTACTGGCAGGCAAAGAAAGAAAAGGTATTTACAAATTATATAGCTTCCTCGGTTCTTTCTGGGTTGGGAATCATATGCAATACCGTATTAGCAAAAAAGCTATTAACATGCTCTGCATCATGATCATTCCGGTAGCTTTTTGCATCCATACAGTTACCTCCTGGTTGTTTGCTACTACCTACAGGCCTGGTTGGGATAGCACCAATTTTGGCGCTTATTTTATTTCAGGGGCTTTCCTTGTAGGCTCAGGTGCGGTAAACATAGCTATGTATGTATTCAGAAAATATTATAAACTGGAAAATTACATTACTAATGAACACTTTAATAAAATGGGCAAAATAACCATTATGCTGGGCATGGTGTACCTGTACTTTAATGTAAACGAATATCTTGTACCGTATTTTAAGATGAAGAAGCCGGAAGAAGCTTTTTTGAATGATTTATTTGTAGGGGGCTATGCCCCGCTTTTCTGGTCGGCTATTTTAGGAGGCATGGTTATTCCAATGATCGTATTGTTGTTCCCCAAAGGGCGTTCTCCTCTCCCTATGTTTATTTGTGGCATTATGATAGTAGTAGGCGCATGGTTTAAAAGATACCTGATCGTAACGCCAACTTTATTACATCCTTTTTTACCCATTTTCGATGTTCCTGCCTCTTATAAACACTACTTTCCAAGCTGGGAAGAATGGTCTATTGCTTCCGGCTCACTTGCAGGAGTGCTATTAGTCATTACATTTTTTGTTAGAATATTTCCGATCATTCCAATTCAGGAAACTTTAAGGGAACAACATGAAAAGACAGATCATCAACAACTGCACTAAGGTATTATGCATCCTGGTCCTGACCTTCGCAGCATTTAATTGCAGTGCACAGGATTCTGTAAAAAGTCCCCTGGTGATAACTTTATCATATTTCTCTGTCAATAACACGCTCCCCTATTTAACGGTCGATGCAAAAACAAAAAAGTCAGGTAGGTTTCAACCTGTGATGGGGGCCGGGATAAAACTATACCTTGATAAAGATTCTACGGGCAAGGGTATAGGATTTATCGGCAAAGTAATTACAAATGTGAAAGGTAAAGCAGGAACTGATATCCCTTACTCCCTGGCACAAATATGGAAATCGTCTTCAAACCACACTTTCATTGCAATTACTGATAAAACAAAACAATTTGATGAAACCAGTACAGAAATAAATATTGCGAAAGCAAAAATAACAATTGATACAGCAGAAGATAAAAATATTATTGCCACATTCAGTCAGTTCAACGGGGCCAATTGGGTACCTGTAAAAGGTGTCGAAATTAAAATTGGCATTAAAAGATTAGCATCCGATCTCCCGATTAGTGATGAACAGAGCTATACCACTGATTCACTGGGGCAAGTGAAAGGCGAATTTAAAAGGAATGGTTTACCCGGAGATGAGGCCGGGAATATTATACTGGTAGCAAAGGTGGAAGATAATGACCAATTTGGAAACCTGAGAATAGAGAAATCAATACTCTGGGGTGTAAAATTTGTTGCCAGTAAGGATTTCTTCCGTAGGGCATTATGGGCATCGCGTTTTCGTTCTCCCATCTGGTTAGTATTTGCTGCATATGGCATCATAATTACAGTATGGGGTACACTCATTTATCTCATAATTTTACTTGTAAAGGTCAGGAAATTAGGGAGGCAGGAAATTAAAAAAAATAGTTCTGAGTAGAATTGTGTTTTTCACAGAAATGA
>CAIYVS010000844.1 GCA_903929655.1 uncultured Bacteroidota bacterium
AAAGCTAATTCAAAAGGTGAGGGACTTTCAAATCAATATATCGGAATATTATATGAAAATGGCTTAGGAGTATCAGTTGATTTTAAAAAAGCATTAGAATGGTATAAAAGTGCTGCAGAAAAAGAAAATTATGATGCAATGAATAATATAGGTTATTTATATGAAAATGGTATGGGAGTCAAAGAAAGTAAAACGATTGCATTAGAATGGTACAGAAAATCAGCTGAGGGGAATAACCCCCATGCATTAAATAACATAGGAAATTATTATAAAGAAGGGATTGCCGGAGTTAAACAAGATTATATAAAAGCACTTGAATATTATAGCAATGCCGCTCAATTAGGGTATGATAACGCAATGTACAATATAAGTAGTTTATACTTAAAAGGTGAAGGTGTTTCCGTTGATACTTTAATGGCAATTGACTGGTTATTAAAAGCTACCGAAAAAAACAATCCTTTTGCGATAAAGCTATTAAGCGAACTGGAAAGAAATGCCAGAAATAATACAAATGTTCAAAAATCAATCATTTCACGAATACTCAATGCTGCTGAAAAAGGAAATATTTATGCCATGAATTATGTTGGTGCATCGTATATAAATGGAAATTTTTTCAATAAAGATGAACCTAAAGGATTAGAATGGTATATGAAAGCTTCTGAAAAAGGTTCTGCAATTGCAATGAATAATATTGGTGTTTGTTATTACAATGGCATTGCTGTTTATAAAAATTATCATGAAGCTATGGTATGGTTCGTTAAAGCATATAATAATGGCGAACCAGAAGGTGCTAATTATATTGGTATATTATATGAAGAAGGAGATGGAATAAAACAAGATTATAAAAAAGCAGCAGAATGGTATAAGAAAGGCAGTAACGCTGGTAATATAAAAGCTAAGGGCAATTTAGGTGTATTAATTTATGAAGAAAAAATTGAAGGGTATAAAAAAGACACGGGAATAAATTTTATTAAAGACGCTGCTAATAGTGGGCTAAAATATTTTCAAGAATATATAGATAAAAACAACTTGCATTGATACATCACATCTCTCGCTGGCATAAGCATGCTGATAAGCTTTGTGTGTAGTATGCTTGTGCCTGAAGCATAGCCCCCATGTTGTTCCAGATATTAGCTCCGCAGATCTGGAACATATAGATAAAACCCCATTATCCGAATGGCATTTGAAATGATGACACTATAGTGAAATACATGCAAGTTTGTCCAATAGCTTTGTAAGCATATTAACTCCTGCCAAAACAAACTATACCCAGAAGAAAAACATAGTGCTCAAGTCAGGCATCAGGTGGATAGAAAATGGCATTGTCTATGATCCTGTGATCAGGAAAAACAGGCAATTGTATAAGCCCGAATATGACGAACTCATACGCAAAGGCCTTACCAAAGCAGATTTTCAGGGCTGGTATCCGTCTTATTAAAACAGGATGAAATAAAACCGTGTTTTCGCTCATTTTCCATAATTATTTCCATGCTATTTTTAAAAGAAAAAGCATGGCAACAATAACTAACACAGCAAACAATACAGCGGTCAATTTCACTGCAGATCATGCAGCCAGCATAGCAAACATCCATTCAGGTTCAGTAAACTTCGGCCCCTTAACCGTATCATGGAACCTTGACCTCAGTATTCCCCGCATTGTAGCAGATGCAACTATACATGGTATATCAGTAGGCCATGCTGTCATAGACACAGACCACCCTACTGCCGCCCTTGGCGGTTCATTAGGTATAGCAAAAGCAGAAATTATTCTTAATGCAGATTTTGCAAAGAAACAATTGGAATATGATGTAGACGTAGAGTTATTCGGACACAAAATAGTTGATAAAGCCGGCATACTGTTCACATGGTGATCTTTAGGGCTTCTGTTTGATAAAACAAACTTGATGTCTCAGGACATACCACGGCTGGACTATTTAATTGGCAGGTTGTATTTATAGTGTCTTTATTGCAAAATATATCTGTTGGTTCTTGCAATTCTCAGAGCTTCATCCTTTGAGTTTACTTGTAGTTTTTTGTATATTGTTTGCAGATGTGATTTAACGGTATTTATATCAAGATATATTTCCTGGGCAATTGTTCTGCGTGTTTTTCCACGAGCAAGCATTTCCATAATTTCCACCTCTCTGCTTGTAAGTGGTGTCTGTTCATTATACTGGAAGTATTGCAGAACTATTCTTGCAATATTGAGGCCTTTTGCGCCTTTCCCTTCTATCATTTCATAGATGTCGTTTATCACATTTTTATTTTGTGTGTCAACTATTACATACCCACAAGCTCCTTTTTCTATTGCATTGAATACTATACTATTAGCCTGCTCTTCTTGATTGAGCGTAAAAACATAACATTGAGGCAGTATTTGTTTTACTTTAGAAATAGCCTCGGTAACCGAAATCCCATCCAGGTCCGTACCAATTAATATTACATCAGGTTTGTCATCACTTATTTTTTTATAAGCTAACCGGAATGATGAATATAAATTAACAACGGTACAACGGCTATCCTCCGCAGCATAAGAAATGAACAAATCGGAAATTGTTTTTTTGTTTTCGATGATGCTTATATGCATATAAAAGTTTATTAGGTGGGTGATAATATAAGTAACTATAAATTTCAGAATTTATTGTCAAATAGTAAAGGTATTATCGTTAATTTTTTTATAAAGCCACATTTGTGATTAGGATTAATCAATTCACAATAGCACTTTATTTTTACACGTTATAAGAATAAATTAGCTATGCAATTATTTGTTGTTCTTAGCGAAACATCTGAGTACTTTATGGGATTAACATTTAACAACTCCCCAAAAGTCGCATAGTATTAAGTGTAGATTTTATTGCAGAATAGATGCCTGCATAAAGAACTAGTATTAAAAGTTATTTATAGGTTCGATATTCCTAATGGGTTAAAAAATAAAATACTCCTCTCACGTCTCACGTCTGTCTCACTCGTTAATTTTCACCAACCTTGTTGACACTGACATGCTATACGGTCATAGAAACGATGCGGCGGGAGAT
>CAIYVS010000845.1 GCA_903929655.1 uncultured Bacteroidota bacterium
GCACTAGGAAGATTGGCGCCAGAGCAATTAAGATCATTAAAGCATGTAGCCGGTATAGGTAGTATTGGCTCATCTACCCGGATAGAAGGTAGTAAACTAAGTAATAAAGAAGTGGAAGTCTTATTAAGCAATCTTGAAATAAACAAATTTGCAACAAGAGATGAGCAGGAGGTGGCGGGCTATGCAGAAGTGATGAATATTGTTTTTCAGAATTATGAATACATACCACTTACAGAAAACTATATTCTTCAATTACACAGGGACCTGATGCAGTATAGCGAAAAAGATGAATGGCATAAAGGTAATTACAAAAGATCGCCCAATCATGTGGGGGCTTATGGCCCTGATGGTAAAAGCCAGGGAATTGTATTTGAAACTGCAAGCCCTTTTGAAACCCCGATCAGGATGCGGGAACTTGTGGAGTGGGCAGCAGAAGCCCTTGATAAAAAAACACTTCATCCTTTGCTGGTTACGGCCTTATTTATTGTTGAGTTCTTAGCCATACATCCTTTCCAGGATGGGAACGGAAGGTTATCGAGAATATTGACGACTTTCCTGCTCTTAAAGGCGGGCTATGCTTATGTGCCTTACTCATCGATGGAGGCAGTGATAGAAGAAAACAAAGAAGCTTATTACCTGGCCTTGAGACAAACACAAGGCACAATAGGATCGCAGCAGCCCGACTGGCAGCCCTGGTTATTGTTTTTTTTAAGGACCATGCAGAAGCAAAAACAAAACTTGGAGGCCAAACTGGAAACAGAGCATTTGTTGTTGAGCAATATGCCTGAGCTATCTATGCAAATAATGGAGTTGGTGAAGACAAGAGGGCGTATAACAAACAGCGAGGTGGTTACGATTACGAATGCCAATCGCAATACGGTGAAAAAACATTTTGAGACATTAGTAGCAGACCATTTTTTAAAGATGAACGGGAAGGGAAAGGGGGTTTGGTATAGTATGGGAATGGGGGAATAAGTTTTACAAGAATAAATAATACGAGAATTATATAAATGGGATTACTTTATGAAACGTCCGGTTATCGCTAAGTTTTTCAGTGCTCTATTAAACATTGCAGCTTGTTCAATAGCTGTAACAATTATTCTTTTTAGACAAAACTGGTTTGGTAGTGGGGACACATATGCGTTCATATTCTGGACTATCCCGCTTGCTGTTGGTCTTGCAGTTAGCGGGGGGACAATTATCCAACTTATAAGAACAAATAATTTTTTACTACGTTTGCTTGTTATAATAGCTGCATCTGCTCTGATTTCTTTTCTCTGGATTTATTTTGTTTTTTTGATTTTAGGGCCCTGGATCAACGCATTTAGTTTTCCTATTTTCTATCTATGGGTTTCAGGGAATTTTGTGCAACTGCTTTATTTGAATAGGTATTTGCCAAGGCCGGTTGAAAAAACTAAACTGTCAAAATTGTTACTTCGATTATTCTGGTTTCCGGTTATCTTAGTGGGAGTGGTTATAAGTATTTTTTTCATTTCATTTTTGACACCGCATTTTACCGGACCTGAAAAAGAAACCTACCTTATACCAGATAATTTTCAAGGAAAATTCATGGTAATTTATGGCGAAAAATGCGGCATAAATCCGCGAAAAGAAAAAGGAAGAAGAATTCTGGAAATTCCAGGTAATGGTGTGCTGATCATTCAGCCAAAATTTGTAGCAGGAACTATAGACCATGAATATTATTTTGTTGATAAAGCAGGTAAGAGGACAAAAATCAAGCAAATGTTAGATTATCCTGATCAAAAAAATAAGTTACCCGGAGTTTTGGTTGGAGGAGCCGGAGGTTTTGGAGGTGCTATGCCCAACGGAGGCAGTTCAAGCGAATCTCCTTTAGCAATTAATTTTACAGATTTTACTGTTTTTAACAAAGACATGCCTCAGATTGATGAAAGGGATGCTGCTGAGCTTTCAAATAAATTGGACTCATTGACAAGGGCTTTGGTTGATGAATGTAGGAAAACAGGAAACGATAAAAAGTAGTCCACAAATAGGTTAAATGCTACTATTTTCGCAACAAAATAATCTTAATGCATTAAAATTCCCCGTTATATCATGCCTCAAAAACATGCCCCAAAAAACGGGGAGGTACTGATAACGTATAGTTTCATAATTATCAATTAATTACGACGAAAAAATTTTCTGTCATACGGCAGTTTTGCCCGTGTCATAGAAAAAAGATTTGCAGGTTTTTGGGGCTGGTTGCATCTTTGTGTCAGATTTGAAGCGGATATATAAAAAAAGACGCAGATGATTGGGAAAAGAACCGGAAAACTTCTTTTTCATTGTTAGAAAAAATTAAAAAACCTTTACCTGTCATGCTTGAAAAATTCAGGAAAACAGACAAAGAGTACATACTCTCAGACAGCTCGGTAAATGAGTACGGCTTCCGCCTCCTTACTTCGGGTTACCAATTAGAAGCTTTTCAGAAAAATCCGATCGGGTATTATATGCACCGGCGCGAGGATGGCGTGGTGCTGAAATGGGAAGACCTGCGTATGGAGGACGACAAGATATGGGGCAGCCCTGTGATAAACCTAAGCAATGAACGCGGACAGCAAACCTGCGACGAAGTGGAGAATGGTTTTTTGAATGCTGCAAGTGTGGGACATATCGTGGTGCTGGAGTACAGTACGGACCCTGCAATGATGCTGCCGGGACAAACGGGGCCAACGATCACCAAATGGTATAACAAGGAATGCAGCCTGGTGGATATACCGGGGAATTGCAATGCGCTTACCCAACTGTATGATGCACAAGAAAATGAAATAAGGCTGGCAGATTTTAGCAATCAACTGCTGATAAAGGACATTATTAAACAGGATATTGCAACTGCAATTTGTGAAGAACTGAATCTTGGTGCGGCGGATGATGCAACGGTGCTTGCTGCAATAAAGGAGCTGGGGATGAAGATAGCAAAAGCGGAGCAGGTGGAAGCTGAAAATAAGTTGCTGCTGAATGATAAGACTTTATTGCAGCAGGAACTACAAGAGCTGAAAACACGGCATGCGAAATATGAAATAAGCAGCCTGCTGGATGCGGCAATGGAAGGCCGGAAAATTACAAGAGAGTTAAGAGATAAGTTATCTGCAGATTATGCGGACAACAGCGAAGGGCTGAGATCATTACTACATGCTATGCCCGCCTACATATCTATTGTAGAGAACCTGCGGAACGCTGAACGCGAAAAAATACAAATGCAATGGAGCTGGGACGATTTTGAAGAACAGGACCCCAGCGGCAAAAAACTAAAAGAGCTGAAAGCAAATAACCCTGAACGCTACAAAGAGATTTTTAAAGACAAATTTGAAGCTGAACTGAAAAGTTAGCATTTCCCATCCCAAGGCTATTTTCATAGCAAAAAATATTTAGGAAGGTTTCATTGGTAATTGGGATACAGAAGCCGGGCCCGGGCAGAGGGTTTTAGTCTCAATTTTTGGTAGGATTTATTGAGATACCTATTCTTAGGTGAGGAGCTTGTTTTGTGTTGTCAACTCTCCCGGTCCCCCGGCTTTTTCCCATCGGAATTTTACACTGTTTTTTCATTATCACCAAAAAATAAATTTCAAACACTTATGGCAATTCAAAGAGAAATATGGGAAGACCATATAGAGGGGAACCTCTTTAAAAACAACGAATTTTTGCTAGCGTCCTACGATGCCAGCCAGTATGTACTGCAGGGTAAAGTGGTGCATATACCGCAGGCGGGAAGCACAGCAAATATTGTAAAGAACAGGAGCAGCCTGCCTGCCACTGTAACACAACGTTCTGACTCGGATGTTACTTATACGCTGGACGAGTTTAGCACAGACCCTATACTGATACCTAATGCAGATACGATAGAGCTTAGCTATAACAAACGTGAAAGTGTATTGAGTGAATATGAGTCTGCACTGCGCCAACTGATATCTGAGTCTGTATTGTATGACTGGGCGCCGGGAAATGCAGGCAGCATACTTCGTACAAGCGGTGCCGCGGTAACATCTACATTGGGAAGCACGACAGGAAACAGGAAAAAATTTGTAGCCAATGACCTGAAGGCTGCGCAACTGGCGCTTAATAAACAAAATATTGCGCTGGAAGACAGGTATGCATTGCTGAGTGCTGATATGTATGCACAGCTTACGGATGATTTGACACTGACACAGTATCGCGATTTCAGCCTGGCATTTGATGCCAAAGATGGTATACTGGGAAAATTGTTTGGCTTTAATATCATGATGCGCAGCAATGTTATTTCTTACACAAACGATACTACACCGGTGGCCAAGGCCTTTGGGTCTGTAGCGGCAAGTGACGATAATGATACAGTGCTGTGCTGGCAGATGAACGCTGTGGAACGTGCGGTAGGTGATATTACTTTCTTTGAAAAGATAGGAGATCCTACTTATTATGGAGACGTATATAGTGTGGCCATACGTATGGGCGCCCGCATACGCCGCAATGACCAACTGGGTATTGTAGCTATTGTGCAGTCTGCTTCTGCTTAGGTTGAATATTAAATTATATGGAGTGGTAAGCTCCGGAATTACCACTCCCATTTTTCTAAAAACCCAGGATATGGAAACTGTGAAAGTGTGGGTGCTGGCAGGGACGGTATGTGTGTTGGCAGCGGTGCTTGGCTTTATGATAAAATTAGTTACTAAAGAAGTTATTAAACGGCTGGACGATATAGTAAACGAACTGAAGCAACTCACCAAAACCTCAACGGCGCAGAAAGAAAAGATAAAATACCTGCAAGACCAGGATATCCTCATCAATGGTCGCCTTAACGAACACTCGGGCCGCATCCGCAGCCTGGAACTGAAAGTACAGAAGTAAAAATCAAAGAAATTATTTAACCAGACCTTGAAGCCCATTATGGGTTTGGGGTAAAATCACCAATAAAATGTTTTGCTCTAAAATAAAAAGCCAGATAAAGACAGCTATGCAACATTTTGACAGCTATATAGATGCTCATGTTGACACAGCCCTGAAAATTACGACAGCCCTGAAAAATGTGCTCAGCTCACCGGTAGCGGATGTTGTTACTGCAATTATTCCAGGAGAGCTGGATAACA
>CAIYVS010000846.1 GCA_903929655.1 uncultured Bacteroidota bacterium
CAGAAGGTCTATACCCCGATTATCCCCCCTCTTTTTCACCAAGAAATATTTCAGGGGGAAGAAAAGTAGAAAGTCTCATTTGTATCGTACGTGTTAAAAAAGTAGCGTCGTCTGCTCTCTTTTTTTGGATTTTATTTGGATTTTTTTCGGGTTTTTGCGGATTACTGCGGTTTTTGGATTATCTGTCTTTAATACAGTCCAAATCAATTTATTTTGCTTTCTGATTGAGTAGAGCATCATTCTTTCCCTATCCCAGCAATCAAAAAAACCTGCACTATTGTATTTCTGTCAGCAATTACTTTTCTTTTATTGCCTTAGAGAGAAAGGTGAGGTGTGCGCTTAAAGATAATTTTAACCGGTAACCTTACCCTACAGGCCTACACACAAGCACTAGAAATCTTTTAATAAGGTGTTTTAGGATCATGATTATGAGAATCGAGTTATCGAGGTATTCAAAACACAAGTTGAATGTTATTTGAACCTTTTTTCTTATTATAGATGGTTGATACAAATAAAATATTTTATTTTTTTAATATTTAGGACAACGATAGCTATGCTGAAACAATCGACGAGTAGATTACTAACTTTCAATGTATGCCGCTTTAAAAGCAAAATCGCTTAGTAAAATAAAGACTCTATATTCGATAACGTTAACAGTAGTCTTGGAATTCCCAATAAATATAGGGCCCAACTTGGACCAAATTCGAGTTTTGCCCAAGGGCCTTTTTTTCCTAAAGACGGCACTGAACATTTTTAAGTAAGGAATAATAACGTTAGATCTAGTAAAATTGCTGGGGGTGATTCACTCTCTGGCCTCTTCCTCGATCGAATGAAAACATCATGAGATGTGAGGTAGCCTGGGAGCCAATGCGTCGTGACTCGTCAGACATTGTTATAGGCTTATAGCTAAATATTATTTCTGTAGCCTTTTAAAAAAGTGCATCCACATTTGCAAAGAGATATATTCTATTTTCTTATAACAATACGATAAAGAGATTTTTAATTAAAATTCTAAAAAGACGATTTATAAAATTATTTTGATTTAAAGTACGAATTTAGTTTAAATAATCTAAATGAAAATCTTAAAAAAGAGATAGGTGCGCTAAAAGATAATACTAACCGGTGAACTGAGCCAACACACTAGAAGTCTAGCACTAGAAATCTTATAATAAGGTGTTATATGGCATTGTGAGAGGTCATAAAAACACAAGGTGACTGGGTTTTCTTTACCTTATTTTCCTTATTGATGGTTAGTACATAGAAAATGTTGTTAATGGAGTATTAGACCCATACGATAGTCGATAGCCATACTTATACGAATCGACGAGAAAATTACTAGATTTATAACGTAATAATTATTAATTAATTTCAAATCCAATGAAATGGCTGGATTTTTCAGGTGGGAGTGATTCACCATCTTCCTCTATCGAATAAAAAATATTATTCAATGTGGCAGAAACTGGTAGCCAATGCGTCGTCACTCGTCACAAATTACTAGCTAAATATTGCTCGAGTAGCCTTAGAAAAGTACATTCACATTTATAAATATAGTTCTATTTTTTTTTTTCTTATAAGAATACGATACAGAGAATTTTGTATTAAAATGCTAATAAGACAATCTTAAGAATTTTGATCGCAATGAGAATTTAGCTAAATGAATCAAATTTAAAAGCCAAAAAAAAAAAGCCAACCCCGAAGGTATATACCGGAACGGGATCTTGTATCGCTTTATTATTGGTTAATTGAGCATATACGAAAGTGCATCTATGATATTAAAATTTTACATCTTTTTATAAAAATTCTCGTGATTGATGAAATAAAAG
>CAIYVS010000847.1 GCA_903929655.1 uncultured Bacteroidota bacterium
CTCTTTCCCTACACGACGCTCTTCCGATCTCGCAGGTGGCAGGTGGGGTCAAGCCCACATTGTCTGCACTCATCAGGGAATATTTGTTTGTTTCTCTATTTAAAGCATGTGCTGAATCCTTAGCCAGCGAGAACGCGAGCCGTTTGGCGGCTATGCAACGTGCTGATAAAAACATAGAAGAAGTCCTTGACGACCTAAATAATAACTATCGCCGTTTAAGACAGAGCTCGATTGATGAAGAGCTATTTGATGTGATATCGGGTTTCGAAGCGTTGAAAAAAAAAGACGGCTCACATTAAGATATTGAGCGTGCTTTATTGACTGAATCCGCTAAGACTGATAGCGCCGAATCATTTAAAAAGCAGCCCCGATAAACAGGGCTGCTTTGAATAAAAAAAATTGAAAATCAACGTAAGAACAATAACTCGCGATATTTTGGAAGAGGCCATTTTTTATCATCTACTATCAATTCAAGTTTGTCTGCGTGATAGCGGATTTTCTCGAAATAAGGTTTAACAGCATGACAATATTCCAGGGCCCTTTTATGTGTGTCTTCAATGTTATTGGCCTTTTTGCGGGCCTCTATCATGGCTTCTACATTGTCATTAATATTCTGAATGTGGCCACTTACAGCTTCTACGAGTTTCAGTTGTGCTGCAAAAGATGTTTTATTAAGGCCGAGGTCTTTTAATCCTTTCACATTTTCTATCATCACATTCTGATATTCAATAGCTGTTGGGAGAATGTGGTTTGATGCCAGGTAGCCAAGGATACGCGCTTCTATCTGCACTTTCTTTACATATTCTTCCAACATGACCTCGTGGCGGGCTTCCAGTTCACGCTCGGTGAAGATACCGTTATCAAAGAATACCTGTTTTGCATTTTCCTTTATGTAAGCATCCAGTGCTTCGGGGGTGGTTTTGAAATTGTTGAGGCCACGGCGTTTGGCTTCTGCTGCCCATTCGTCGCTATAGTTATCACCTTCAAAAAGGATATTTTTTGATCTGGAGATATAGTCGCGCAGCACCTGCAATATCGCAATCTCTTTTTTGTCTCCTTTTTCAACCAGGGTGTCCACGTCTTTTTTGAACTGCCTTAAGGTTTGTGTCATGATGGTATTGAGTACCAGCATTGGGGATGCGCAGTTGGCAGAAGAACCTACTGCACGGAACTCGAATTTATTACCTGTGAATGCAAAAGGGCTGGTGCGGTTACGGTCTGTATTGTCCATGAGCAGTTCAGGTATTTGCTTATGGATGTCGAGTTTCAATATCACTTCGTCCTGCTCGCTGAATTTCTCTTTCACTCGGCTTTCTACTTCATTGAGCACATTGGTCAGGAACTTGCCTATATATACAGAGATGATAGCGGGTGGTGCTTCATTAGCGCCAAGACGGTGATCGTTGTTGGCTGATGCTATTGCAGCACGCAGGAGGTCTGCATAATCATGTACCGCCTTTATTGTATTAATAAAGAAGGTGAGGAACATGAGATTGGTACGCGGTGTTTTGCCAGGCGATAGGAGGTTAACGCCAGTATCGGTGGCCATGCTCCAGTTATTATGCTTGCCGGAACCATTTACACCCGCGAAAGGTTTTTCGTGAAGGAGTACTTTTAATTTATGACGTTTTGCCACTTTTGCCATTACATCCATGAGGAGGGTGTTATGATCAACTGCTATGTTTACTTCTTCAAATATGGGTGCGCACTCGAACTGGCATGGCGCTACTTCGTTGTGGCGTGTGCGAAGCGGAATGCCTAGTTTATATGCTTCCTGTTCGAAATCCTGCATGAAAGCATATACGCGCTCGGGTATGGAACCGAAGTAGTGGTCCTCCAGTTGCTGTCCCTTTGCAGGTGCATGGCCCATTAGTGTGCGACCACACATTACGAGGTCTGGCCGGGCATTTGCAAGGGCTTCGTCCACTACAAAATATTCCTGTTCCCAGCCGAGAGTGGCAATAACTTTGGTAACGTTTTTATCAAAATAATTGCAAACTTCTACTGCTGCTTTGTCGAGTGCAGCAACGGATTTTAAGAGTGGTGCTTTATAATCGAGCGACTCGCCGTTATATGCTACGAATATGGTTGGTATGCAGAGTGTTTTGCCCTGACCGCTTTCCATGATAAATGCAGGGGAAGAGGGATCCCATGCGGTATAGCCACGGGCTTCGAAAGTGGCACGGATGCCACCGCTGGGAAAGCTTGAGGCATCGGGTTCCTGTTGTATCAATGCGTCGCCGTCAAAAAGCTCAATTGCAGTGCCATCACTTTTGATGGTAAAGAATGAGTCATGTTTTTCGGCTGTGGTGCCTGTAAGTGGCTGGAACCAGTGGGTGAAGTGGGTTACGCCACGTTCTTCTGCCCAGCTTTTCATGCCTGCAGCGATCTGGTCGGCCATTTTGCGCTCTATCTTAGAGGCAGATTTTACCGAGCCCATAAGGCTTTTGTAGGCTTCATCGCTGAGATGCTCGCGCATGGTACGCCCGGTAAAAACATTACTTGCAAACATGGCTGTAATTTTTTTACCGCCATAGCCTGATACCTTTTTTTCTTCGGTACCGAGTTCTTTTAATGCCTGGAAACGTAAGGAAGACATAAATATTAATTTTGAGCAAATTTATATAAATTGAAGTCTTTTTGCCAAATTTTTAAAGAAGATTAACCAAAATATAAACATTATTAAATAATAAATGTTAATAATCAGATACAATGGGATGAAATTTATGCGCCGTAAAGAGTAAGATGAGGGAAATTATTTTCCGCTTTTCTTCCGGTATTTTCCGCTTTATTTCCGGTTGTAGGGGCTGCTAATTAATTATAAAATATTAAAAATCAATTACTTAGTAAAAAATCAACTGAATTTTCCCGCTTTTGAAGAAAAAAATACCCCTCAGAAAAAATGATGAATTTATAAGAACAAAAACATTTTTTTGAAATGTTAGTATTTTTCGGGTTGACAGGGATTATACTTTAAAGAACTTATTAAAATAAAAAA